>CALKJD010000074.1 GCA_937995755.1 uncultured Saprospiraceae bacterium
CGACCATCATCGGTAGATGCCGATATAATATCTAAATCTCCATCTTGATCTACATCCATTGACACTACATCATAGGCACCGTCCGTATATGACTCGAATCTATTGCCAGTTGAAAAAACATCTTCTGTAGGAAAATAAGCATACCATCTGATATCTCCAATGATAATATCTGGATAAGAATCACCATTAAAATCAGATACACTGAGTGCTTCACTAAAAGTGTTGGTATTAGGTATATTACTAATATCCACTGGATCATTAATTAGATTCTGTAACCATACAATATTTACTATAGTAGGAGAAATTAAGAGAATATCTTGTTGCCCATCAAGATTGACGTCAGCCACTTTGAGCGCACTTATTTCTATATCGTCCTCTATTAGTATATGCTTAACATCATAACCATTATCAAATTCTAACCATGAAAGTTTATATGTAAAGTCAAAGTATGTACCTAAGACTAAATCCAAATCTCCGTCTAAATCTATATCCCCTAATTCAAAAAATGTAGTTGACCCTGTATCATTAATGTCTCGAGACTGAAAGTTACCGTTATCATTTTCATGCCAACTCAACTTATTGATATTTTCTGATGCTGAAATAATATCTAAATCTCCATCACCGTCTATATCCGCAACTTCCAAATCATTGGGAATACTGGTCTTAACTTCTGCAATATAGTTCCTAATATAGTTGCCTTGATTATCAACATTTTCATACAGTAACAATTCATTGAGAGAAGTGATTATAACAAGATCAACTTTACCATCTGCGTTTACATCTGCCGGAATAATGTTGGTAGGAAACACAGATTCTGAATCAGAAATAATAATTCGTTCTGCAAAATTTCCAAAGCCATCATTAAAGTACCCTACTACTTTGTTATCTGAACTAGCCACACCAATCACATCAATATCACCATCGCCATCCAAGTCAGCCGGTCTTGCGTATTGGGTCTGATGTACATCTAAGCTAATAGTATTTTGCGCACCAAAACTTCCTATTCCATCCACATTTTCAAACCATGCAATCAAATCATCGGATTGAGAAGCGATCAACATATCTTTATCCCCATCGCCATCGAGATCTGCCAATTCTACATGAGTAACATCTTGAGGGAAGGCTGAGTTGTCAGATACTATATGCTCTCCAAATGTTAATTGGGCTGAACTGATATTAGCAATAAATAGAAGAAAGGCTATTAGCGTATTTTTCATAATTATCTTGGTGTGCATACATTCAAAAGTAAAATTGCATTCTTATTAATTGAAAATCTTATTCTAATATACAAAAAAATGCCATAGACAACATTAGTCGTCTATGGCAATCGTATGAAAAATACTTAACTCTATACTCTTACTTCTTAATCATCATGGTCTTAGCTAGAGCTCCTTGTGAACCACTAACTAAAACTACATATGCACCTCTTTGGAGATTTGCTGTATTGAGCTTTTGTGATTGTGTACCTGCACTATATCTCTCTGCAGATACTCTAGTCACTACCCTTCCCATCATATCCACCACTTGGATAGTCAATGTCTGTGCAGTCTCCAATTCAAATGATACTGTTGTGAAGTCCGCTGCTGGATTAGGATATACTGCGATCGTCTCATCTACCACAGATAACGGATCGTTAGTACTAGATACTAAATCAGAAAAATATCCATTGTCTGATAATGCAGTCCAGTTCAATGCCCAATTGTTATCATTATCAAATGCGCCTTTGTGTGTTACTGCATCGAAGAATGGATTATTTCCTGGTACAGTTACTCCACCAATCAGTCCTGGACCATGAGCTACTCTTGGATCTAATCCTCCATTTGCTTCTCTGCTGATACCACCTAAATTAGGGTCAGCTATTTGGCTGCCATTATCAGTAAGGTGTGTAATCAACAAATTGTCATCTCCACCATCTGTAGTTACTATATCTGCAAATGTATCTCCAGCTCCGAAGTCAAAGAATACATTATTGATAAACTCTAAATCTCCATCTAAAAATCTCTGGTAAGAATCTTGATCTGCATCGTTATCGATTACAATAGCTCTTCTAGCAAATCCTGTTAATACAGAATTATATAGTTTTGCTGCAGCATCATCTCTGATACGTAAGGCATCGTTGTTATCTTCATTGTTAGACGTATCTCCGGCACCTATGAAAGTAGCATTAGCAATAATCGGTGTTACTTGTGGAGATAGATCTGCAGCTTCGCTACCATCCCATTCTCCTGCTCTGTTAGATTCTTCATCTTGTAAGGAGAACCAATACTGACCGTTACCATCCCATGATTGATCATAATCATAGCTATCATCTCCACAGAAAGCAACTGATGCATGCTTCACGTTTACCGCTCCACCAAAAAACTCAATTCCATCATCAAGATTAGCGAACACTTCTACATAATCAATAGTCGTCGCTGACCCTACACCTGCAAGTGTCAATCCATTGATCTCATTGTTAGCTTCTAGCTTAGCTCCACCGTGTCTGATCGATACATAAGTAAGGATACCTGAGTTATCCGCGTTGTCTGTACCACCGTATTCTGCTCTACCTTCTGTAGATGGGATACCTTCTACGTTTTGTACTCCTCCATCTACTCCTACTATTCCATTTCCTAATATGATGATTCCACCCCAAAGTCCTTTATCATC
>CALKJD010000075.1 GCA_937995755.1 uncultured Saprospiraceae bacterium
ACGCGTTTCTTGTTTCTCTCACTATCAGATTCTTCGTGGCGGAATTTAACGCGTTTCTTGTTTCTCTCACTATCAGATTCTTCGTGGCGGAATTTAACGCGTTTCTTTGTTCCTCTCACTATCAGATACTTCGTGGCGGAATTTAACGCGTTTCTTGTTTCTCTCACTATCAGATTCTTCGTGGCGGAATTTAACGCGTTTCTTTGAAACACTGTCTAAATTCCGCAGTACGTGTTTTGTATAATATGTTTGCTGCACAAACATATTATACAAAACACTAATATTAAGAAACACAAAAAGCTTCTATATAGTATTACACTACATAGAAGCTTATTATTTTAGCTGTCTATCTAAACTCCTAAAAGCTTATATAGTCACTACTAGTCTTCTGCTAACTCAGGAGCAGGAATGATTACCTGACCTCTGTAGTACATTGCTCCGTCATGCCAGTATGCTCTGTGCATTTGGTGAGCTTCACCAGTCACTTGACAGATAGATACCTGCGGTGCTGTAGCTTTGTAGTGAGTTCTTCTTTTTGCTTTTCTCTGCTTAGAAATTTTACTCTTTGGATGTGCCATTTCTATTTTTTTTATTGAAGTGTAGAATGTATCACTTCGTAGTTATTAATATTTCTGACCTTATTGGTCCAGATTTAAATCGTTTAATGTGTCCCACATAGGATTCTTGTCGACTTCACCTCCGTCATCTTCTGCTTCTTTTTCAAATAAGCTCAAGACTTCTTCATTGCAACTCGCATTAGGATCAGACTCACAAGTCTTCATCATAGGAATAGATAAATGTATATACTCATAAATAAATTGAGCAACATTTAATCGGTCTAGCCTTGGATGGATATATATAATCTCATCTGTAGGTTCCATATCCTGTTCACTATACTTTGCATGTAGGGTATATTCACCATTGATAGGTAAATTAATATCTTCCATACATCTATCACAATCGGTAATCACAGTACCTTCTAGACTAAAGTCCAAAACAGCCATGTGTGACCTCTTATCCAGATCTAGCGTCACAGTGAGTTCTCCTTGCTTTACTAATGAATTTTCATACTCAGCAAAGAAAGAATCGTCAACTTCGAATTTCAATTGGTGAAGACCAACTTTCAAACCTATAAAAGGAATCGAAAAATGATCTAGGACTTCCATAGTTATTGAACTTTTTCAAAATGGAGTGCAAAGATAAGTTTTGTTGTGATAAAATCAAGGGAATAGAAGTATTTTAGATACACAAGCATATGACCATCGCACTTTTGACCAAGATAAGCGTATTTATTAACTATCTTGATAGTTATCTTATAGAAAATCTTTGTCTTCACCCCCATTACTTTATTTTGTAGACACCACCACAAGAACTTTACATGACAGCGAACTCATTACAAATAAGCCTAATACAGCCTAATACGATATGGCATGATAGCCCATCCAATTTAGAGCTTGTTGAGCGCTTGATGTCTCAAATCAATAAAACTGATCTCATTATCTTACCAGAGATGTGGAATACCGGATTTTCTATGATGCCAGAGCCATTAGCCACTACAATGGATGGAGCCGTAGTGCAAAAAATGCAAAACTGGGCCAATGATAAAGAAGCAATAATAGGAGGAAGTATCATTATCATAGAAAATGGTAAATACTACAATAGATTCCTACTAGTTGATCGATCTGGCCCTATAGCTAGTTATGATAAGAAACATCTCTTCACACTCGCCGGAGAGCATAAAACCTATTCTTCTGGTGATAAAATAATTTCGCATAGTCATAGAGAGTGGAATCTCAGACTCAATGTATGTTACGATCTCAGATTTCCTGTTTGGAGTCGAAATACCGATTTCTATGATATCTTGATATATGTCGCCAACTGGCCTTCTACTAGACATCACGCCTGGAGAACATTATTGTCAGCTAGAGCTATAGAGAATCAATGCTACGTAATCGGATGCAATCGTGTCGGTACTGATCCTAATGGTCACAGCTACTTAGGAGGCTCTGCGGTAATAGACTATCAGGGGAAACATATTATTGAAATGAATGAGCAAGAAGGTGTAAATAGTGTACAGATAGACAAATCCGACCTGATCACATTTCGCTCCAAACTCAATTTTCTCGACGATAGAGATACCTTCAACATCCTCTAAATTCCCTTAAGGGACTTCCCCCAGTAAAATAATTCTTTAAAATCAGGGTTTATCTAGTAGCAATTCAATTTTTCAATACTGGCTTAATCTTTGATATATTATAATTAAATATAATATGTAAGCCGCTATTGAGCATAAAAATAGCTCAACACCAAAGGTACTGAGCTATCAAACATGCAATAATTAAGCTTACTAACTAACGATACTTAATTGTTCGTGCTATACCTTATTTCAATTGGTTAAATAACACTACTATGATAAAGAACGGTCTTATACGCTTTTCGCTGCTTGGAGCATTATTAATTTTCTTGATGACAGCCTGTAGTACACCTAGATACAGTCATGCAGGTGATCGCAATTCATCAAAAAGAACTGAAAGATATGCTAAGAATAATCGAAAGGTTCGAAGTGAAAAAAGCAGTAGAACTTATAAGAAGAAAACAACTTCCAATAAAAGCAGGACTAATGTTGCCAAAGTAGAAAAGCTAGATCTTAGACACAGCGTTGTAGCTTCCGCAGAAAAATTTATTGGTTTAAAATATAAATGGGGTGGCAAAACACCTAAATCTGGTTTTGACTGCTCTGGATTTACAAGTTATGTAATGCAGGAGAATGGAGTGAATGTACAAGGCGCTTCTCAGCATCAATCTAAGCTAGGAAAGAAAATCTCCAAATCTAAAGTTGCTCCAGGAGATCTTATATTCTTTGGCAGTGGCTCTAAAGTATCACATGTAGCTATCGTCAAGGCGAATACAGGGAAATCCTTGGAAGTGATACATGCCACTAGTGGATCTGGGGTACGAATAGACGACATCAATGGCTCTGATTATTGGAATAAGAGATACCTTTATGCCAAACAGGTGATTAGATAATCGCTTTTTAAGTCAATCTTATGCCACAAATCAAGAAATCATTGAACTTTAAGTGATGATCAGGAAGTTAATTCAGTGGGTTTTGGATATTTTTACCGCCCCTAATAGCAAATTACAGAAATCAATGATGAACATCATTCTATTTGGTCCTCCAGGATCAGGAAAAGGAACACAGGCAGTTAAAATTGTAGAGAAGTATAATCTACTACATATCTCTACAGGAGATTTGTTTAGGTATGAAATGGGTAACGATACCGAATTAGGTGTCTTAGCCAAATCCTATATATCCAAAGGGGAACTAGTACCAGATGATGTTACTATTGGTATGCTCAAGAATAAAGTAGATGCTAATCCTGACGTAAAAGGTTACATCTTTGATGGTTTTCCTCGTAATATATATCAGTCTGAAGCACTTGATCGCATACTAGAAGAGAAAGGGCATTCAGTAAATGCGCTGCTTCAACTAGATGTGGATGATGAAGAAATAGTAAAGCGTATCCTCAATAGAGGTAAAACATCGGGTAGAAGCGATGATAATGATGAAAGCATCATACGCAATCGAATTTCTGTATATAATGATGAGACAGCTCCAGTTTATAACTATTATGATAAATCTGGAAAGTCTACACGTGTTAATGGCATTGGTAGCCTAGAAGAAATCTTTGATAGGCTCAGTCAAGTAATAGACGCATCGAAGTAAATACATAAACCTTGGGAGTGATCAATAGATCGCCTGAAGTTAACAATAAGTAAAATCAGTTGGCGATTTTCTAATCGATCAGCAGTTCAATACAACCCTATGTCTCAGCAAAACTTTGTAGACTATGTAAAGATGCATATCAAATCTGGTAACGGAGGCGCTGGATCTAATTACATGTTTCGTGACAACTACACTGCCAAAGGTGGACCCGATGGTGGTGATGGTGGTCGTGGTGGTAATGTTATACTAAGGGGTAATGAGCAGCTATGGACATTACTTTCACTTAGATTTAGAAAACATATCAAAGCCGGACATGGTGGACATGGTGGTAAATCAAGAAGCTTTGGAGCTGCAGGAGAAGATGTTATCCTAGATGTACCATTAGGAACGGTAGCTAAAGATTTTGAAACTGGAGAAGTACACTTTGAAATCACCGAACATGGTGAAGAGCAAATACTCATGTCTGGAGGTAAGGGTGGTAGAGGTAATGTACACTTCAAATCTTCTACCAATCAAAACCCTAACTATTGCCAGCCAGGACAAGATGGAGCCGAATCTTGGAAAGTACTAGAACTGAAAGTATTGGCCGATGTCGGTCTTGTAGGATTTCCTAATGCTGGAAAGTCTACCCTACTCTCGGTTATATCAGCAGCTAAACCAAAAATAGCGAGCTACGCATTTACTACTTTGGTGCCCAATTTAGGGATTGTTTCCTATAGAGATACACGTTCATTTATCATGGCGGATATCCCAGGAATCATCGAGAATGCACACCAAGGTAAAGGAATTGGACACCGATTCCTCCGACATATAGAGCGTAACTCTTGTCTCCTGTTCATGATACCAGCAGATACTGAAGACATCAACAAGGAATATAAGATTCTACTGAATGAGCTAGAGCAGTACAATCAAGAACTGCTTCATAAGCCAAGATTAGTAGCGATTACCAAATCAGATATGATCGACGATGATCTCAAAGCCTTACTTGATGAAGAGATCAAAATAGATGCCCCATACATGTACATTTCTTCTGTAGCCATGCAAGGTATTACTGAGTTAAAAGATGAGCTGTGGGAGATGATGAATGCTGAGGTGTAGGGTATTTTATACATTAAGCTTTGTTTATTTCATTGATTAAGTTCAAGATGACAAGCGATTAATGTCGCAAAAACATGTTTTTCCAATAGTAGGTAAGTAAGACTCCTCTTACTATCAAGAAACTAAACATAGCTAGCCAGAGGCTTTGCAATGGATCTTCTGTCTCTACAATATGATATAGTCCTAAGAATACAATCACAGCAACGATCATACTATCTCTCATCTCTCTACTCGCCAATAATCCGATAAATACGCCGTCCCATATATAGCAAGCAAAAGCGATTACAGGAAAGACAACCATCCACACCTTATACCTCAGAGCAAACGCAATCACATCATTATCGCTAGAGAACATATGCAATAACTGACTATAGAATAGGAAGTAGAATGCGGCGTATACCACAGCTAACATCAATCCCCAAAGAAATGAAAGCTTAACAGATCGACTCAAATTCAAACTGTCATTGGCGCCTTTATATTTACCAACCATACTCTCCGCCGCATAAGCAAATCCATCGATTCCATAGCTCATCCAATTGACAAACTGAAGCAATATGGCATTAGCGGCTAAAGCCAATGCACCTGCGATAGATGATTCTCTATAAAAATATGCAAATACAAAAGTGAGACAAACAGTACGTATAAATAGATTGCTGTTCACTTTGAAAAAGTCTACTAATTCACTGAATTTCGAAGCCGCCTTGATCAATTCTAATTGAAGGTATTGGCGATACTTAAATGCGACTGCTGCAAAACATAATAATACTCCTGTATACTGTGCGATGACCGTTCCTAAGGCCACACCTCTAATATCCATACTGTATTGATGTACTAACAAATAGCTTACTACTATATTGACAATATTGATGATGATCGTGATAATCATTGGATATATCGCATTTTGCAATCCGAAAAACCACCCCATCATTACATACATCAACATCGTAGCTGGAGCGGCCCACATCCGCATAGTAAAATACTCAGCAATCAAAGGTGCATGTGTATCCTGTACGGCGAAAAACCATGATGCCGCCTCTAACAACCAACCTTGAGTTAAGAAAATAGTGATGGCTAGCAATAATGCCAATAACATCCCTCTCACTAATGTTACACCCAATTTATAATCATCTTGCGCACCATATGCTTGTGCAGTAAGCCCTGTGGTTCCCATTCTTAGAAAACCAAAATTCCAATACACGAAATTAAAGATCATACCACCTAATCCAATAGCGCCTAAGTGCAGAGCAGAAAGTTGCCCCATCAGTATCGTGTCTACCGTAGAGAGTAGAGGTATCGATATATTACTTACTATATTGGGTATTGCAAGCTTGAGTATCTCCTTATGAGTCGCCATAGTGTAGTGATTATTTTACGTTTTGGTTATACGAATATACTGTAATGTATTAGGTATACTTCCCAACTTCCCACGCTTACTCAATGTTGAATCTATCTTAATGTTAATATACTAGATTCGTAAAGTAAAGACTCTAGATATAAGTCTAACTTGTATATGCGCTTTCACTATAATTGATTAATTTTGCTAATACGTAAAGAGTTGATTACTAGTAGACATGAAGAAGATCAAAGTAGGAATATTTTTTGGAGGACCATCTAGGGAGAGAGAGATCTCATTCGCTGGAGGTCGGACAGTATATGACAATCTCAATAAAGACATATTTGAGGCAGTCCCCATATTTGTGGATAGCCACCAGACGCTTATAGAGCTCAAATGGGAATATATCTATAAGGGTACGATTAGAGATTTCTATCCACCAGCAGCGTATCAATCTGCAGGTGATAGCAACTATCAGATATATGTAGAGTCTCTAGGACCTATAGATAGTTATGATTACGATGCACTCATCGACCAAGTCGGCCAGCGTAGATCGTGGGATGAAGTGCAGTCGATGATAGATATCGCATTTCTCGCACTACATGGTAGCTTTGGGGAAGATGGACAGATACAGTCTATCTGCGATGCTAGAGGTATACCATACACTGGATCTGGAGTATTACCCTGTGCCATTGGTATGGATAAGTACACTCAGAAAAACCTCATGGAAGCGGCAGACTTTAACTGCCCAAAGATCATAGCCATAACTAGAGAAGAATGGATCAACTATACAGATGATCAAATCACTGCTTTATTCAATCAATCTAAGAATGAAATAGGCTCTACAATGGTCATTAGACCTAGTAACCAAGGAAGTAGTATTGGTGTAAGCATACTCAAAGAAGTAAATCAGCAGAGATTTCAAGAGTCTATAGATGCCGCATTCTTTATAGAGCACTTATCCGCTAACTCATGGAAAGCATATTCCGAAGAGCAGAAACACAATTGGGCAGTAGAAGTCTCAGATATACGTGGTGGCGTTGGATTTCCTGTACAGGTAAAAGATAAGACGATATATCACCCACAAGCTTTAGTACAATATCTTGATGGCTACTTTAGCGATCACGACAGCTGTGTATTAGAAGGTCATATGACTGAGCAGCGTGTGATCATCGAATCATTTATTGATGGCAGAGAGTTTTCATGTATTGTATTGAGAAATGAAGACCAGCAAGCAGTGGCATTGCCTCCAACAGAGATCGTTAAATCTGGTGAAGTCTATGACTATAGATCGAAGTACCTTCCTGGACTATCACGTAAGATTACACCGATCGCAGTAGCAGACGATCACCTTAAGGCGATCAGATCAGAGTGTGAGCGACTATATGATTACTTAGGCTTTCATACTTATGCTAGGATAGATGGATTTATAAATCAGGAAGGAAAGATATTCTTAAATGATCCTAATACGACTTCAGGGATGTT
>CALKJD010000076.1 GCA_937995755.1 uncultured Saprospiraceae bacterium
CTCAAAAGTGTATGATCATGCATATAATGGAGCTAATGATTTTGCAGCGATAATGACTTGTGCTCATGCAGATGAAAATTGTCCATTGATATTGAATGCGAGCCGCATTCCTGTAAGGTACGAAGACCCTAAGCGATCAGATGGTACAGATGCAATGGCGTCTGTCTATGATGCAACTGTAAAAGAGATCGCCTCAGAAATGAAATATGTTTTTCAAAATATTAAGAAATGAATAAATATATAGCTGAGTCGATAGGCACTTTTGCGTTGGTATTTTGTGGGACTGGAGCGATCATTATTGATGGTGTAAGTGGAGGAGCATTAGGTACAGTTGGGATAGCTATTACTTTTGGATTGATAGTGATGGCAATGATTGCCGCAGTAGGCGAAATTTCTGGTGCACATTTTAATCCTGCTGTTACGATTGGCTTTTGGGTGACAAAGAGATTTGAAACAAAGGAAGTTTTGCCTTACATTTTAGCGCAAGCATTAGGCGCATTTGCAGCTAGTGGTATATTGAGATTTTTATTTCCTGATTCGCTAACGATGGGAGAGACCTTACCTGCAGGTACATGGGGGCAGACTTTTGTAATGGAAATTATCCTGACATTTTTCTTGATGTTTGTCATCTTACATGTCGCCACAGGATCAAAAGAGCAAGGTATTATAGCTAGTATTGCGATCGGTGCTACCGTTCTACTAGAAGCCTTATTCGCTGGGCCTATTACAGGCGCTTCTATGAATCCGATAAGATCTATCGCTCCAGCAGTTATCAATATGAATTTTGAACATTTGTGGATGTATATCGTGGCACCCATTATAGGTGCTATTGTGGCCGTATTCTTTTGGAGATTGATTCAGCGACCATCTTAATTCGTGGGATTCAAAAATAATTTGAAGTTGGTAAATCAGCTTATTTATATTCTTGAAGACTTGCAGGTGTATCACTACGAATGTCGAGTATATTCATAGTACAACTGTAATGATCTCCTACTGTAAATACAAAATCCTGCTTTGTTTTTGTGCCATCTGAATATTGTGCAGATTGCCATTGCGGCATTTCACAGATTGTCGTTAGCAATAGTTGATCGGCAGCTTGATTTTGAGAGGGTTGAGCGATAGAAGCATCTACGACTTGTCCTTCTTCGTCTATTGTAAATTTTATAGCGGCTACTTGATATTGCGGCACATCTTTAGTCGTTATTTTTTGAAAAGCGGTTTCATTAATATATTGATCTAACTTTGTATCTCCACCTATAAAAGTGGCTTCTACTTCAGGATCTATTTTAAATGTAAAATCCATTTCTGAAATTTCATTCTGGGATAGATTATTATCTGGTAGATATCTAATCTGTACTTTTATTTCACTGCCTAAGTCAGCCGATTTTATAGCTGTTTTTTGGTTTATGGTCAATAAATCGGACGTACTGTTCAATGTGTTTTTCTTACCCTTAGTTATTACAGTCACGTTTACGGATTTGTATTCTTTCACCCAATCAACTTTGTAGAAGTGGTTAAGGTCTGATAAAGTCTTAGCAGTGTCCAGTTTTGAAGGGGAAATAGAAATATACTTTTGGACTCTATTGATTTGATAGCTAAAGTCTGAAGGAATACTGTCTTGAGCAGATAAGCTAGATACGCAGGTAGTAGCTGTAATGCAGAGGCTTAAGATGCTCTTGCTTAGTATGTGTAATATGTTCATAATATAATATTGATAAGTGCTCTGCTAATGTATATCACTTCATTTCTAAAGGCATATTTTAATTGTAAAAGAATGTAAACAAAGCCTAAAAGCTCCATGTACTAGAGATTTACCTTTACAAACTCCTCATTTATAATACTAAATATACCTATTCCATTTTCTATGTTGCTATACACTTGTACAGGTGAAGAAAAGGGATTTTCGTTAAGATCGTCTTGTTTTCTAGCTGTCTTATTAAATAGGTAATGGCCTTCAGATGTAATTCTCCAAAGGACATACATATTGTCTACGGCTTGTTCGTCAAATCTCTCAATGATGAGAGGTAAGTTTTTGAGTTCGCCATCAAAAGATAGATCATTTATAATTAAATTGGAATAACTGATACCTTCTTGTGCTGCAGGATCATATGTCTCCGTATATACTTCGTCATAATATGGATTGCCTCCGTTGTTGATAAGTAATACTACGCCTACCTCATAGAAGTTTTCTTGATTGGCTGGATCTTGAAATTCTATTTCTATTTCACTATTAAAATCTCCAGATTCTAAAGAAGTACCATCCTCTTCAAATTTTTGTTTGAGCAATGGAATGTCATTAGGTACTGTTGCGGTTCCTATTGCGGTTTCAAAGCCGTCCGCCTGTACTTCTAATCGATATGTTGTACCCTTTTCATATGTAATACTTCCTTCTGGGAGTATGTAGTTGAATCTAAAATCTGACCCTGAAGTAACTTCCTGTAGTTCAGCGATCTCTTCTTGGCCTTTCCATAATGTCACTTTTGCTCCAGATATTAAGTTGTTATTAATATCATCTAGTAATGCGCTTGACCGTGTCAAATGTACTTTTAAGTCTTCGCCATTAGAAGAGCCATAAGCATGTATAACAAGTCGATCGGTATGTGCTGGGGGATCTATTTCTAATGTTGTTTCGAATGCATCATCACAGCCACTGAAAGTTACCGCCAAGATCAATAATGGAATAAATAATTGATATAAATATTTCATAGTGGTTAGAATTTAAAGCTATATGTGATATAAGGAATGATAGGAAAAAGGCTGGCTTGCTTTAGTACAGTTTTACTAGACTGGGAATTAGGGTCATAATCTGTATCTGTAAAAATGAAAAATGGGTTCTTTCTGTTGTATGCATTATATGCACCGAACGCCCATACACTATCCCAGTTTTTTTTCTTTCTGGTATAGGTAATTCCCAAATCCATTCTATGGTATGCATTCATTCTGAAGTTGTTACGGCTTTCGTAATACGTAAAACTTCCACCATCAGTGAAAGTGCCAGTATCATATAATGCTCGATAATTAGAGTTGCCTAATGTCACAGCATTTCCAGTACCATAGACCCACGTACCAGCGAAGTCAATTTTGTCTGAAATCTTATAAGTAGCCACCACAGATATATCGTGTCTTCGATCATAAGTGTATGGAAATTCTTCGCCAAAATTAAGATCATCAAATTGTCGATTACTTTGCGACCAGGTGTAACCAATCCATCCAGATAATCTACCTTTTTTCTTTTGGATAAAGGCTTCTATTCCATACGAATCACCTTGGCCTCTTACAATTCTATCTTGCCAATCTCCAAATTCGAACAGTCCAGAACCATCTTGATAAGCGATAAGATTATTCATTTTTTTGTAGTACCCTTCAAGACTTACTTCATATGTATCATTGAGCGTTTTTGCTAATCCAGCAGCAGCCTGCCACGAGTTTTGTGGTTTTACTTTGGCAGTACTAGGTAGCCATAGATCCGTAGGGAGTCCAATGCCTTCATTAGATAATAAGTGGATATATTGATTCATAGTAGCAAACGAACCTTTGATAGCAACACCGTTATCTAGTAGGTATCTCATACTCAATCTAGGTTGCACGGAGAAGTATTTTTGACCATCTACAAGAAAAGCTGATGTATGTACTCCTGCATTCATTTTAAAGCCTTCAAAAAGTTGCATGTCATCCTCAACGTAAAACGAAACCTCTTGAGCATCTACTTTATCTTGACTTACAGTGGTAGAAAAATCAGATGCATCAGGATCAGTAAATTTAAGATCAAATGTTCCTGGATTAAAATTATGGTTGATGCCATTGATACCAAATCGAATAAAGTGATTTGGATTGGGTAGGTAATCAAAATCTAATTTGAGTGCAAAATCTCTAATTCCTGAATCGTATTCTAAACGAAACTCTTCATTGAGTGAAGGGTCATTATATTCTTCACCAAATTTAGATAATACATTGAATTCATAATTACTATAAGTCGCAGTTAGGTTTCCAAAAAGTTTTGGTGAAATCAAATGATTCCAACGAATCGCTGTGGTAACATTTCCCCAGCCTAATCCAAACTCTAATACATCTGATGGTTGTTGATCTAGCTCTTTACTATTAAAATAGAATTTGTCTTTTCCTGTGTAAGTACTAATGTAAAGTCTGTCTTTATCCGAAAATTTATGATTGATTTTTGCATTGAGATCATAGAAGTAATATCCTGTGCCACCTTCTTGACCATCTTCTTCAAGACTGGATTGAATAAATGGTTTGGCCAGCAAATCTATATAGGTTCTTCTACCTGATACGATGAATGAAGTGTTTTCAGAAATCGGACCTTCTAATGTTAACTTACTTGCAACAAGTCCTATGGATCCTTCACCGTGAAATTCGTTTTGATTTCCTTCCTTTAGATTGATTTCTAATACGGAAGATAGTCTACCACCATATCTAGCAGGAAAGCCACCCTTGATAAGTTTTACATCTTTTATAGCATCAGCATTAAACACTGAGAAGAATCCAAATAGGTGATTGGCATTATATACAGGAACACCATCTAGTAGGATAAGATTTTGGTCAGGAGATCCACCTCTTACATATAATCCACTGGTACCTTCTCCACCTGATTGTACACCAGGAAGCAATTGCAATGCTTTGATGACATCTACTTCACCGAGTAGCGCAGGTATTTTTTTGATTTGCTCTACAGGTACTTCTACGGTACTCATTTGGGTTCGTTCTTCTATACGACCTTCGGATGCTTTTTCTGCTACTATTACTACCTCTTCCATCTCTACAGATGAAGGTAATGGGAAGTTGATCGTAGTATCTTGACGTAAAGTAAATTCTGTATTGATATCGGTATAGCCTATATAAGATGCTCTTATTTTTACATCACCAGCAGGTAATGTAATACTATAGAATCCATAGGTATTGCTGACCGTGCCTGAGCTACTTTTAAAATCGTAGATATTGGCAGAGATCAGCATTTCATCGGAGGATTTATCTGATATATAGCCAGAAATGGTGTAGGTCTGGGCAGATAGATTATTTCCAGTAATACACAGGACTGCAAATATCAGCAATCGACAAAATGGGTTAGACATTGGTAATGTATTGTTTATTGATGATGTTAAGATATCATTACAAAGCCAATTGACTCTATAATAAGAGCAAGTTTTGAATATGTTAACTACCTCATATGATTTTGATAACTCCAACAACTCTAATTAATAGACGTGAAAAAATTACGATTCGTTGGTGCAAATAATTAGACATTTATCAATTAGATTACCCCAATGTAGAAGATGATAAAATAGAGATTTTTTATTTAAAAATGGGTATTAAGATCTATTTCTCTTACTTCTCCAGCATCCATATCGCTAGTAGTAATATCACCGATTCTAAATCTCACTAATCGCAAAGTAGGATAGCCCACAGCGGCAGTCATCTTTCTAATTTGTCGATTTTTACCTTCTACGATAGTAATAGAAATCCATGTAGATGGACCATGTCTATCATCGCGAATAGGTTTCGCTCTTTTGGGTAGTATAGGAGTACCTTTTAGTTTAAATGCTTTGCCTGGGCGTGTCAAATACAATTCGTGATCCACCATTATTTCTACACCATTTTGAAGTTGGTTGAGTGCCTCCTGAGTTATCTCTCCATCCACTTGCACGTAGTATTCTTTCTCTACCTTTTTACTTCTTACAGCTTGGCTCATTTTACCATCAGTGGTGAGTAGTAGTAATCCTTCTGAGGGTTTATCTAATCGACCTATAGACATAGTGCCTTCAGGGAAATCGTGAAGAGATCCTAGTAGTAGTTTCTTTTTATTTCCAGCCAATATGAATTGACTGTGATAGCCCCATGGCTTAAATATAATAAAGTGACGATGTGAATTCACGGTTTACTCTTCTTCGTCAGTAGTACTAAGAGCGTCTCTGTGCTTGATTTGCAATCCATGTAAAAAATTACGTAGTATTTGATCTTTACATTGACGATATTGTCTTTGCCCTGGTTTACGGAAAAACGCATTGATTTCATGCTTACTCACTCGTAAGTCAACGAGTTTAAGTACCTCTACTATATCTTCGTCGGTTAGGCTCAGTGCAATTTTGAGTTTTCTTAGAATGAGATTATTATTGAGCGTTTTCTCAGGCTTAGGTTGCTCACCCTCGCGCTTACCACGATTTAGATTAATCATTCCATTGAGAAATATGGCTAGGTACTTATCATAGATGCCCACATGATCTTCGTGATCTTCTTTCTTAAGCCAGTTACTGATCTCCTCTCTGCTCGCTTCATAATCGGCTAAAGCAAAGATCTTCATCATCTTCTTATCATTAAAGTCGAAGGCATATCTTAATCTACGTAGTATGTCGTTGTTTGTCATGTATGGTATTATGTAATAGATAACACAAGTAAGAGGGTGCAAGTTACAGCTAACAGTTGTTTTATCATAGTGTAAGCCTATTGTTGATTGATGTCTGTGCGCAATAAAGAATAGATCACAGAATCTTCGTACTTGTCGTCTATTTTATAATGACCACGTAAGACACCTTCTTGGCTAAATCCATTTTTTGTAATAACAGCTATCGAAGCAGCATTGTCAGGACTGACTAATGCTTCGATTCTGTTGAGACCCATTAGATCAAAGCCATAATGTATTACGCTTACTAATGCCTCGGTCATATATCCTTGATTTTGATACCTAGGAAATATTTCATAACCAATCTCACTTCTATTGTGGTCTTTGATCCATTTGTGGAAACCACAACTGCCAATAACGATATTTGATTCTTTTTCGATAAGGTCAAATATTACATAATCAATGCTTGTATTTGCTAGTCCGTTTCGTATACGTTCCAATTTGTAATCAAGCTGATCGCGAGTGTCAAATCCAAAAAAGCGCATTTGTTCGTCCACCGAAAATGTAAGCATTTCAGCTATTAGTTTTCTAGTCCTATTGCGATATATAAGCCGATTACTAATCATACTCATCAAAGGTATCAAGATCTTCATAAACTTCGAGCACTTTTTCTAGCGCTATATCATAATCTTCAATCGTCTTGGTTTTCTTGAGCTTCTTGATTTCTCGCTTGGCTTCAGGGAGTACCTCTTCAAAATATTCCCAATAACTCACCATCTTCCTTATGATGGCCTTATCTCCAGTCAATTTCTCTTCAAATTGGCGGAAAAGCATATTATGGAAATCGCTAAATACGTCCATGCGATCATCGGCATATTCTACTTCATCATCTTTGATCATACTCGGCAACCATGGATCAGCGATCAATCCACGTCCAATCATCCAATGGTCGATCGACGGAAATCTATCTGATACTTCTCGGAATGATTCCACAGAAGTAATATCACCATTATAGTATAGTTTATGATCGGTATGCTCCATACACCTTTCAAAACTATCCCAATCCACACCACCCACGTACAATTGTTTGCCGATTCTGGCATGGATTCCTATATTCTTGAGCGGATACTTATTGAGTGTAGGGAAAGCTCGCAAGATTTCTGTGGGTTCTTCATAACCCATCCGCATCTTCATTGATATAGTCATGTCTGTCTCACTATGTGCACGATCAAGAATATGATCAATCTTCTCAGGATCAGCGATGAGTCCAGAGCCCATACCACGATTAGTCACCATAGGGTAGGGACAGCCTAGATTCCAATTGAGTTCTTGATAACCCAATGACTGTACGTATTCCACGACAAATAGAAATTCATCAGCATCACAAGTCATCACCTGAGGAATCACTTCCAAACCTACATTGTTTTTATGCTGTAAATCTCGTTGATACACTGGCTTGATCTCCATCTTTCCATTCAACCGAATATAGGGCGCATAGTAAGTATCTATCCCACCAAAGTACTTATGGAAAGCATTGCGAAATCGATAATCCGTAAATCCTTGAAGGGGTGAAGAAATGAGAGTATGTGCCATGTAGCGAAGGTAAGACATGTATCCGTAGCTTTTTTACCTTAGTGATATATGATTTACATTATTAGGTATAGGCATACAACTTGCCCAACTATTATTGACTAAGTTAATACTTATTTGAAAAATCATTTTCAGACTCCTAAGCGCTATGGCAATTGGTAAGCTGAAAATAAGTCTCACCGAGGAAGAAATATGCTGTATTGTGGCGTAGCAAATCTGTTATATAATGAAAATAAAGCATTATCGAAGCGTATCAATCCCATGTGTTTTCTGCGAAAGCCACATTACAATTGATACGGTTTTTGAAATTCCTTTTGAGGAATGTTGGACAAACTCGTATAGATATTAATTAACGTATCACCTCCGTGATTTTGCAAAACGCTTTTAGGTGACACTATTTTTGAAATTCCTTTTGAGGAATGTTGAACAAACTCGTATAGATATTAATCAACGTATCACCTCCGCGTTTCTGCAAAACGCTTTTAGGTGACACTATTTTTGAAATTCCTTTTGAGGAATTTCAAAATTACTGATCATATCCTTTTAGGATATTTCTGCTGATAACTAGTTTTTGGATTTCACTTGTTCCTTCTCCAATAGTGCATAGCTTACTATCTCTAAAGAATTTTTCTACTGGAAAGTCTTTAGTATAACCATATCCACCATGTATCTGGATAGCATCTGTTGCTGCTTCTACACATACTTCTGAAGCCATATATTTAGCTTTGGCAGCGATGGTCGTCATCTTCATACCTTTGTTCTTAAGGTCTGCCGCTTTACGTGTAAGAAGTTCTGCAGCTTGGATACGTACTGCCATATTAGCCAACTTGAAGCTGATCGCCTGGAATCTTGAAATTGGCTGTCCAAATTGCTCTCTCTCTTGTGAATACTTTACAGATGCTTCGTATGATCCTTTAGCTATTCCTAATGATAGGGCAGCGATAGATATACGTCCACCATCTAATATTTTCATGGCTTGTTTAAATCCTTCACCTTCTTTACCTAGTATGTTGGCTGCAGGTACTCTACATTCATCAAAGATCATCTCTGCTGTCTCTGATGCTCTCATACCAAGCTTATTTTCTTTCTTTCCTCCGCTGAATCCTGGAGTACCACGCTCTACTACGAACGCTGTAATTCCATTACTATCTAATAAATCTCCTGTACGAGCTAATACTACAGCTACATCTCCAGAGATACCATGAGTTATCCAGTTTTTAGATCCATTGAGGATAAAGTCGTCTCCATCTCTCTTAGCCACACATTGCATACGCATAGCATCGGATCCAGTATTAGCTTCTGTCAATCCCCAAGCACCGATCCACTCACCACTAGCAAGTTTAGGTAACCATTTTTTCTTCTGCTCATCATTACCAAATTGTAAGATATGACCTGTGCAGAGAGAGTTATGCGCAGCTACAGATAGACCTATAGAGCTACATACTTTAGTGATTTCCTCGATCACAGTAATGTATTCTTGGTACCCTAGACCAATTCCACCATACTCTTCAGGAACTAAAACTCCTAAAAATCCTTGTTCACCTAACTTATGCATTACATCTTTTGGGAAGTGTTGTGATTCGTCCCATTCCATCATTTGAGGTCTGATATGTGCTTCAGCAAATTGCTTTGCGCTTTCTGCGATCATCTCTAAATTTTCTACTTGCTCAGATGTCATCATAGTATGAATGGTATTATATGGTTGTTATTGTAATAAGATATAAGCTGCAAAATAGTGACTATTTACACCATTATAGCAAGAAAAGCTAACGATTGTTCGTAAAGAATGTTGTATAGGCTTAGTGTGTTTTGTACAGTATGTTGATAGCCATTGAGTCGTTTATTTTGTAGGCCACATTTCATACCATATAAAGTGGGATTTCTCAAGTGGATAATTCCGATTTTGTTAATGGATACGACTAATATCCATACTTCTCTTTCCATTTATCTCGCAGACTTGCTCTAATCTTATCTTCGGCACCATTACTTCCAGGCTCATAGAACTTGTTGCCAGATATACCTTCAGGCATATACTCCATCGCTACGAAGTTGTTTTCATGGTTATGAGCGTATTGATAATCTTTACCGTAGTTCATATTTTTCATGAGTTGAGTAGGTGCATTACGTAATGCTAATGGGATTGGAAGGTTTCCAGTTTCGCGTACTGCGGCTTGCGCCATGTTGATCGCCATATAAGATGCATTACTCTTTGGAGATGAAGCTAAGTAGACTGCAGCTTGAGACATGGCAATACGCCCCTCTGGCATCCCTATGTTTTTTACCGCATCCATCACAGCATTACATATGAGTAAAGCATTGGGATTGGCCATGCCGATATCTTCTGACGCTGAGATCAGCATACGTCGGCATATAAATTTTGGGTCTTCACCACCTTCGATCATGCGAGCGAGATAGTAGACTGCTGCATTGGGATCACTTCCTCGGATGGATTTGATAAATGCAGATGCTATATCATAATGCTGTTCTCCAGTCTTATCATAAAGCGCCATATTGGCTTGGATGATCTCTCCGACCTTCTCATTATCGATTACGACATCCTCTTCTTGAAATTGATTGACTACGATCTCCAGAGAGTTGAGTAATCTTCTGGCGTCTCCACCCGAGTACTTCAACAGCGCATCATACTCATTGATAATGATGTTTTTCTTTTTGAGGTGTACATCCTCTTTTACTGCTCTATCTATTAATCCAATGAGATCCTCTTTGTCGAGTGGCTTAAGTACATACACTTGACATCTACTGAGTAAGGCAGAGATCACTTCAAAGGATGGGTTCTCAGTAGTTGCACCTATCAATGTTACCGTTCCTTTCTCAACCGCTCCCAGCAGCGAATCTTGCTGTGATTTGCTAAATCTATGGATCTCATCGATAAATAGAATCGGATTAGGACTATTGAAAAATCTATTACTCTCTGCTTTAGCAATCATCTCCCTGACATCCTTCACACCACTATTCACTGCCGATAGGGCGTAATATGGTCGCTTCAGCATATTAGCAAGCATAGAGGCTAGGGTAGTCTTACCTACTCCTGGAGGTCCCCAAAGTATAAAGGAGGGTATATGCCCAGACTCAATCACGTTTCTCAATACAGCTCCTTCGGCCACTAACTGCTTTTGGCCTACGAATTCATCGAGGTTTTTTGGGCGCATACGTTCTGCTAGTGGTGTGGACATGGATATTTGTTATACAGTTATCGAGTATTGCAAAATTAATGAATTGACAGCAAGAAGCAAGAGTAGATTTAGAAGTTAAGGATTAGACTACCGTGATAATTATTGGACTATCTTAGTCTTATGAAATCCCATTACCAGTTAGCTTTCGATGAAATACTGTTATTGTTGCAGGACAACACAAATCTTGAGCAATCGAAAAGTATGTCCGCCTACATGCGAGATCAATTCTCCTTTTATGGTATCAAATCTCCTCTGCGTAAAGAACTGGTAAAAGAAATCAAAGCAGTAGTAAAGCCTACAGCAATGGTGGAGTACCAAGAATTGATTCAGTTATTGTGGAATGATCCGCATCGTGAATGCCAATACATCGCTTTAGATATAATGGGTACGCTCAAGAATAAAATGGATGTCGATTGGATTGATTTTTTAGAGCAATTGATACTTAATAAATCTTGGTGGGATACCGTCGATTTTCTCGCTCCTAATTTGATGGGGAGTATATTTTCTCGTAATGTAAACTTAGGCCATAGCTATACCGATCGCTGGATAGAGTCTGATAACTATTGGTTGCAAAGATCTGCTATAATTTATCAACTCAGATATAAAGATAAAGTGGATTTTGAGCGATTAACTGGATATATACTGAGGCGTAAGGATAGCAAAGAGTTCTTTATACAGAAAGCTGCTGGTTGGGCGCTGAGAAATTATTCGAAGTATAATCCTGAGGCGGTAAGAGATTTTATTAATAATAATCATGATTTAGCCAAGTTGACAATTAAAGAGGGGAGTAAGTATTTGTAGGAGTGAAATATGCGTAGTGTACCAATTTCCGGTAATTTTAGATCGTTAATAATGGCTTATAATACATCATCAAACACAAGGACAATTTTGAAAAAAAAATGGAGAAAATTGAAATGGAGAAAAATACTCTACAAAGGAAAGTATAATCAAGCCTTGTGTCTTTAAGCCCCAATTCACTCTTTTAGTAATAATAGATTTATTGCATAGTTAAGTTGCATATCTTTAATACTCGCTAGATAGACCTGTTGAGTA
>CALKJD010000077.1 GCA_937995755.1 uncultured Saprospiraceae bacterium
ATCATAGAGACGTATTTGCCTAGTCAGATGGCAGTAGAAGCACCTTTCTATGGTAAGAATGTACAATCGATGCTCAAACTCGGACGAGCACAAGGTGTAGCGATGGCTGCAGCGATGACTATGGGACTTGAGATCGCTGAATATGCACCTAAGAAAATAAAACAATCAGTCACAGGTAATGGTAATGCGAGTAAAGAACAAGTAGCGGCTATGCTTAATAGCATACTCAAGGTAAAGATCGATACACCTAATCTAGATGCTACTGATGCATTAGGTGCCGCCATATGTCATTACTATCAAACCGGTGGTGTCATGGGCGGCCAGAAAAAATACAGCGGTTGGGATAGTTTTTTGAAAGACAATCCGGGTAAGAAGTTTAAGTTGTAAATCACTTCTTGTAGTCGTTATTAGAGTCGAGAACCACATTGCTTCGAGATAAAACAATAGAGTATATTCTAAAAAGATAGACTAGTATTTTACTTTCCTTTTCAAGATTACATTTGATCTATCAGTATCTACAATTCGTCTAGAAATTCAGATTCTTTGTTTGTTGCTAAGCAACTTATTCGTAATATTCATAATCTTTTAGAAAAGAGTATGAAAACCAAACGATACAATTGAATATGAAAAAATCCATTTTACTATTTTGTTATCTTCTAAGTTGTTCAATAATAATCGCTCAGAATCAAGTCTCAGGAACGGTCTACGATGAAAAGCAGCAGCCAGTTTTTTACGCTAACGTTGCTATCTTTAAATTGCCAGACAGTACTTTGGTAAATGGGAATGTAACCGATGAAGCTGGAAAATTTATAATTAGAAATATTGCGGATGGAAACTACTACCTCGTTTCAAGTATGATTGGATCTGTTGATGCTTATTCGGATAAAATAAATTTAAGTAATGGTGCTGCTCCGGATATAGATTTGCAATTGCTACCAGACAGTGAAGTACTTTCAGAGGTCGAGATCACAGCAAGGAAGCCTTTATTAGAGCAGCGAGCAGATCGTATGATTGTAAATGTATCAGATAATCTAGCTAGTGCAAATGGAACGCTTATGGATGTAATGCGTAAAGTGCCAGGTATGCTCGTAGTCAATGATAAACTATCCTTAGCTGGACAACAGAATGTGACGATACTTCTTAATGGAAAGACGACAAGATATATGGATGTACAGTCTTTACTTAGAGATATGCCAGGAGATAACATTAAATCTGTTGAAATAATACACCAGCCAGGAGCTGAGTTTGAAGCTAGTGGTTCTGGGCCAATAATTAATATCATCACAAAGAAGAATAATCTATTTGGTACTAATGGTACGATAAGTACAGGAATCGGTTATACCAATGATTGGAAATATAATACAGGTTTAAGGCTTAGTCATTATCAAGGATCTGTGAATCTTCAAGGAAGTATAGGATATTCACGTAATAGTTGGGAAGATGAATTGAGGATAAAGCGTACGGTACCTAATGGAACAAATAATCTTGATGTCTACGATCAAGTCAATATTAGTCCAACAGAATCTAATACATTGAGAGGTGGATTTGTAGCAGATTGGGATGTAACAGATTCTCATAGATTAGGAATTAATACTCGGATAGTGGACAGTAAAAATGACTTCGTATCTAAAAATACTACAGATATAACTAGGTTAAATGGTAAAGGTGAAATCATCACAGCTAACAATAAAATTGGTGGATGGGATATGTATGCTATTAATCCATATTACACTTGGGAGATAGATACCAGTGGGCAGAAATTGGAATTAGATGTCAATTGGGTAGACTTTGATATTAGTCGTATCAATACATTAATTAACACAGCAAGCGAAGCGGCATTTGCTGAGCCCAATCGTAGAAATGATCAATTAGGAGATAATAAAATATTTGCTAGTAGGTTAGACTATTCAAAACCGATTAATGATATGATTACGCTAAGGGCAGGAGGTAAATATAGTAATGCGGAATTAGATAATAACTTAGAAGTATCTGATGATTTAGGATCAGGTTTTATGTTTAATCCGTTTCAGAGTAATAGATACCAATTTAATGAAGAGGTTAAAGCGGTATATGGAAAAGCAGAATATACATTTGGAGATATTACAGGGACTTTTGGCTTGAGATATGAAAACAGTTTATCTGAAGGGTACTCTGTTACAATAGATAGCCTCTTATCTAGAAGAATATCTAAGTTGTTTCCAAGTGCAAGTATAACGAAACCTATCGCAGGACCACTAGCTGCAAATCTTGCTTACAGTTATAGGATAGATAGACCAAGTTACTCTACGCTCAATCCATTTAGATATTACTACGATCCATTTACAAGTGAAAGAGGAAACCCTAATATCAGACCTGAGTTGACTCATAGTTATAAGTTTAGTCTTTCGTATGAAGGGCAACCTTTTTTCAATGTAGAGTATAAGCACAGTAAAGATAATATGGTAGAAGTAACTGAGCAGAATGATAATAGTGGAGAGATATTTAGACAAACGATTAATCTTGATAATTTCACAAATTTCAATACTAGTTTATTTTTACCTTTTGATATGTTTCTACCTTTTGGAGGTTATATAGGAGGTATCCTTAATCGGAACAATTATGACTCAGAATACCTTGGTGGACAATTTGATCGAGACGCATGGAGCTTCACTGCTTTTACTAATATTAATTTTGAAATGCCAGGAGAAATTGCAACTGAACTGAGCGCTTGGTATCAGAGTGGTGGGCAAGAAGGGATAATAGATACGGATTGGTTATATGGAACTAGTGCCAATGTGAGTAAGAAATTTTTGGATAACAAACTTAGAGTTAGTGTCGGTATAGAAGATGTATTTAATAGATTTTGGACAGGGGAAATTAGATATCAAAATATGGATGCGGATATATCAAGTTTTTGGCCAAAAAACGTAGTTAATTTTAGAATGTCTTACAAATTTGGAAATCAACACATGAAGTCCAAAAAGAAATCTAGTAGTAGTGCAAATGACGAATTGAGAAGAGTAGATACAGGAAATTAATATTTGGATACAAGTAAAAAAAATGGCACCTGATAGGGTGCCATTTTTAGTTTGAGTTTTATACTGTACTATTGAATCTTCATCCAATTCACTCCATTGTAATAGGCAAGCCCTTCTTGGGCTGTATCATAAATTAAAAGTCCTTCGATTGGATCTATAATACTGGCAGCATTTATTTGTGGTATCGAAAGTACTTTGTCTAAGGAGATAATCTGTAACGCGGCATTTGGATCTTTGGGCCCATCTCCTGCAATCACTCCTTCAACATAATTTTGTATGCCTAATGCAGCAGTTATTTCAGTATCATTTGTCATTGCAGATTTCCATCGATTTCCATTGTAATAATTTATAGTAGCATCGTCAACGTTATAAAGGAGCATTCCGGTATGTCCATAGTTGATATCAGTTATATTCTCGTTGGTAAAAGTATTGAGTAGCAATACACCAGCGTTATCTGGCATAGCATAAGCTGCGGATTGGCTTGTTGTTCCTCCAAAAGAAAACCCTTCATTAGTAGTAGACGCAGTATCTGTAGGAAGAGCTAAAAATGAATCTCCTGCAATCGCCTTCCATACTATACCATTACAGACATATATTTTTTTATCAGTATTATTATATACTATTGATCCTTGTATTGGGCTATTGATTGCTTCTATTTGTGGTGTGCTCATGATTGGAAGTTTGAGACCTTGTGATACGCCATCAATCTGAAGTGCTATACTCTCGCCAGCTCTCGGAGTTACTTCGCTAGCATTCGCACTTGACATTCTGATATCTGCATTGCCCATTGGCATAGAGTCCCTGAGAATTAAGTATTGATAATCTAGTTGTTGGAGTCTTATTGGAAAGTTGTAGGATAGTGTGCCATTTCTTCCTATTTCTTTTTGTACATCAGGATTGTCTTGATGTAATTTCCATAGACTGCCGTGGTCATTTTCTTCTCGAGTATATATTCTTGTAGGATGGTTGTTATCTATCATTGCTTGAGATATCGTTCCTGTATTTTTATAGCTATTGACTAATCTCAGATTAATGTTTGAATTGTTTCCATAGTTATTTACTATCCAATAACCTGCATCGATATTTTCTTTATTTGTTTCTGGATAGATATCTGGATCGACAGTTAAGTGAGTGACAACCACATCACCATTTGGAATGGTGCCATTAATAAGTTGCATTTCCATATCGCCTTCTATAAAATCATAAGTACCAAGAGAAGATACATCTAATCTCTTACTACTTCCGCTGCCAAATGGTCCATCGGATATTACAAGTGCGGCATCCCCTGCGAGCGTGGCATCTCTGTTATGAGCAAAATCTATGATCGTTGGGTCGCTATGGTTAAATTGATAGTAGGCTAGAATATCTGTATCAAGTGTTGGGTTTTTAACTAAGTGACGATACTCTCTTATTTCTTCTTGATTAAGTGCTTTGTTCCATACACATACTTCATCTATTTGTCCTCTATAGTTTCGCGAATCCCACCCTTGATAACTACCTATTTTGGCGGTGGTAAAAGTTGCAGTATTGATAGCATCATTGTGCTTGACACCAACACCATTTAGATAGACGGTAACGCCACTTGGCTCTGCTACCAGTGCTACATGACTCCAAGTGTTACTAGGTACCTGTAGTCCACTGTCCCAACTCCATGATCCACCTGGCCAGTGATATCCTAATGTATTATTTGATTCTCTAAAATTAAGTCCAGCTCCACTTCCATCGTTAAAAAATATTCCTGCATATTCATCTTGAATACCATTGGGCTTAATCCATGCTGTCACTGTAAAATTATTAGTTGTGATATCTAATGAAGGTACATTGACGTGATCATTTACGCCAACACATTCTAGCGCCATCAGGGGCTTGTCTTCTAACTTGCAGTAGTTGTCTGCTGTTATAAATTTTTCCCAAACCTTAGTACTGGTGCCGTTGATATCTGTCACAGTAAGTGTTACATCATACTGTCCAGCTTCTTGATAAGATACTCTAGCCGTGCGCTCAGTACTACTTGCTGGAGTACCACCATCAAACGTCCATAACCAACTCACACCATCTTCGGATAGAATACTATGGTCGACAAAAGTAAGTGTATCATTGTCAGTACAAGCAAGCTTACGATCCACGCTAATTTGTGCAAGTGGTTGACTGTTTTCAAAGAACTCAGATTCCCAAACAGATCTGTTAGTTGCGTTTCTTATTTTTCCTTTTCTATAGTAAGGGACAACCTTTACAGAGTGTGTACGCATAGGTAAATCGTCTACGAATAACTCCCAATCGGTCATAGAATTGTTTTTATAATAAACACCTAAACGAGTTCCTATCCATAGTCCACCTTCTGTGCCTTTTTGATGTTTGATGTTAGTAATCGATTCACCATCTAATGATCCTGTAATATTGTTCCATGTAGCACCACCATCAAGAGAAGTATATACCCCCCACTCATATGCTCCGTCACTATACATACTTGTTCGAGCTAGATATATTTTTTCTGGATCTTCAGCATCTACCTCTATATCAAAAGGGATCCACCTTCTATCAGGCATCACGGTGGTAGAAGGTGTGATGTCAGTAAAAGTTATTCCACCATCAGTACTTTTGTACAATTTTTTTTCATCCCACCATCCTGGAAATGTACTTACATAAATATAGTCAGGGTTACTCCAACTAATATCCATACTTGCTACATCTTGATTGAACTCAAACCTTTCTTCAAAAGTATATCCATTATCTTCTGTGTAATACAGCTTAGTGCCACTACCGCTATACCAAGATGTATATTGCTCTGGATGAAAAATTAATTCACTAGATCTACCAGTAGTATAGGTCCCATTTGGCTTGTTGTCAAATCCTCGTGTAGTAGGGCTTATCGTTCGGTCGCCACTTAGGGTTTTTATATTGTAATCAGAAAAAGCCATTCTATCTTGACCAGGATTAACAAATCCTCTTACACCATCACCACCATCAGTACAAATCCATCCATTGTCATATACATCTTCTTCTTTGAGCATCGTACCATTGTGATATGCACCACCGAGCATTACATCGCCATGCCAAAACCCTTGACCAAATCCCCAGAAATCTGTTCCAGCTATGCCATATATTTTTCTTGTAAAATTGTCTCCATTATCATCTGAATAAAAAATGCCACCATCTCCTAATACCCAGAGATCACGACTAAAAGCATTGTATTTTATATCGTGATTATCAGCATGCACATAATTGGATTTATATGAATGGCTCCATTTCGAAGGGCATACAAATGTGGCTCCTCCATCTCCACTAACCCACATATTTACACCGCCTACAAATATAGAGTCACCATTCGTTGGTGAAATATCCAAAGCTAGATCATAATAATATTGTCCGCCATCGTCAAGTCCCTCATCTGACCATGCCATCAGATTCATGTTTGTAGCTGATGGTGCTCCAGCGGGTTGAGGACCGCAACATTGGAATGTCCAATTGGCTCCACTATCATCACTTACGTATATTCCATATAGGCCTGATCCGCCATTAGCAACGCCAGTGGCCAGTGCAACTATACGATTTGGCATGTCCTTGCTTACCGCTATCTCTGTTCTTTTCTGCTCTTGGCCAGATGATACATTGGGTTGTGGCCACCCTGTACCGATTAGATTAAATGTGATGCCATTATCCAATGACCTATAGAATTCTGTTTCATCACCAGATCTCAAAACTGAGTAGATCGTGTCATGATCTGTTGGGTGTATCTCTATCTCTAATATATCACCATCTAGAGATTCACTCCACGTGATTCCTCCGTCTATACTACGGTAGAGACCTTCACTACTTGCTATATAGAGTTTGTCCGTATCAGTAGGGTCCATCTTGATGTCATTAACATTTAACGACGTATTTTGGAAAGTGGTATTGCCAGTTGGGAACCAGTCATTGCCTCCATTTGTACTTTTATATACACTATTAAATAGCTCTGCGTATACGATGTCTTCATTTTGATGATTGATCTCTATTGCCGTAGTCGTACCTGTATTAATATCATAGGTGAGCGGAGTCCAATTATCACCTTTATTTATAGATTTCCAAATACCAGCATTGGCTGTGCCTGCATAGACTACATTGTGATTCGACTTGGATTGCTCTAATGTGTATACATGTGCTGCCCCTGCAGCGTAACTACGAGCAGCAGCATTGTGATCCCAATCGATAGGTCCTATTGTAGTCCAAGATTCGGTTCGAGTGCTTGCTTGGGCTTGTGCAGCTTGATACCTTCTATCTAATGATGGATTGGATTGTATTTCTCTTGATATTGACCTTAGCCATCTTTTATAATACTGGGTATGCGTGTTTTTTACAAATGCATGGCTTCTATAGTATTGTTCGTAAAGTTTGATTACATCACCTGGATTAGCATCTGATTTATACATCTCAGTAATCCATTTGGGTGATGAGATGGATTGGCTATAGCTGCTTTGATAAGGAGTATCAAACTGAGCTAATAACGCTAGTGGTACACTTAATAGGATTGATAGCAATAGTTTCATGTGCGGATAATAGTTAAATAGAGGATGAACGGATCCATTTATTAAATCGATAGGCGATTATACGAATTTTATAGCTCACCTACAGGCTCATATAGATATTCAAATACGTGATATGATATATTGAAACATATTCTCATTATCCAGACAATCTTCCGGTTTTAGCCAAGTTGGGAGAAGTCGAAAGCACGGTAGTTCCGACATTTCGATTTTCGAGTGATTTTTATACCATTTTTACTTTAAAAAAAGCTTTACATTTGACCTTTGTATAACCAGATATCCTTCTCTAAAATTATGAGATATGATATCTACTAAACCTCTAAAGCGAAAGCTAAGGATATACACATGAGTGATCAAATCAAGCACGAGTGCGGACTAGCACTTATCCGTCTACTCAAACCTCTAGAATTTTATCAAGAAAAATACGGTACTTCTTTGTACGGACTGAATAAACTTCAGTTATTACTACAAAAACAACGTAATCGTGGTCAAGATGGAGCAGGAGTTGCCACCATTAAGCTCGATATGCCTCCAGGCACTAGATATATCAGTCGACGTAGGAGTAATTCACCACAGTATATCAAAGAAGTATTCCAAGGAATAAGGTCTCACTTTGTAGACTGTACACCAGAACAACTTAATGATCCAAAGTGGCTCAAAGAAAACAAGCCATATACTGGAGAGTTATTGTTAGGTCATCTTAGATATGGTACTCATGGGTCTAATACGATAGAAACGGTACACCCATTTCTCAGACAGAGCAATTGGATTACTCGTAACCTTGCATTAGCGGGTAATTTTAATTTGACGAATATCGATGAGCTTTTTCAAGAACTGGTGGACTTAGGACAAAATCCAAAAGAGAAATCTGATACGGTAACTGTCTTGGAAAAAATAGGTCATTTTCTTGATGACGAAGTACAACGGTTGTTTAACTGGTTTAAAGCAGAAAACTATACTAACCAACAGATTAATACACTTATAGCTGAGCACCTTGATGTACAGCGATTATTACAGAGAGCGTGTCGCAAGTTTGACGGTGGCTATATTATGGCTGGATTAATGGGACATGGGGATGCATTTGTAATGAGAGACCCTTCTGCTATTCGTCCAGCATTTTACTATCAAGATGATGAGATCGTAGTAGTCGCTTCTGAGAGACCAGCTATACAGACCTGTATAGATGTACATCATTCTGAAGTGAAGGAACTGAAGCGTGGTCATGCATTGATCATAAAGAAAAATGGTAAGGTTACAGAGGAGCTTTGTAAAGATCAGTTACCGCGAACTGCTTGTTCTTTTGAGCGAATATATTTTTCAAGAGGTACAGATAGAGATATCTATCTAGAACGTAAGAAGCTAGGAGAACTGCTAGCACCTGCAATCATGAAAGAGATTGACAGCGATATCGAAAACACGGTATTTTCTTTTATACCCAATACTGCAGAAGTTGCTTTCTTTGGTATGGTCGAAGGAATCCAAAAGGAAGTAGATAAGATCAATAAAAAGAAACTATTAGCCTTAGGTGCAGATGCTACGGAGGCTGATATAGATAAGATCCTAAGCTTTAAACCTAGAGTAGAAAAGTTAGCGGTGAAGGATGAAAAGATGAGAACGTTTATTGCTGATGATGCATCTCGTGGAGAGCTTGTATCTCACGTATATGATGTAACATATGGTATCGTAAAAAACAATGTGGATACTCTTGTGCTTATGGATGATAGTATTGTGCGTGGTACTACATTAAGAGAAAGCATCATCAATATACTCAATCGACTTAAGCCCAAGAAGATCGTAATTGTTTCTTCAGCTCCACATATAAGGTACCCAGATTGCTATGGTATCGATATGAGTAAGATGAAAAATTTTGTGGCATTCAATGCATTGTTAGAGCTACTTAAGCAAGATGGCAAAGAGGAGCTTTTACAGAAAGCTTATAAAGACTGTAAGCATCAAGAAACACTGCCACCTGAAGAAATGCAGAATGCAGTACAATTTCTATATGAAGGATATACGGACGAACAAATCTCTAACAAAATTGCTCAGTTAGTTACGCCAGCTCATGTAACTATTCCTGTTAAAGTGATTTATCAGACATTGCCAGATCTACATAAGGCATGTCCTAACAATAATGGAGACTGGTATTTCTCTGGCAACTATCCTACCACAGGTGGGGTAAGAGTTGTGAATAGAGCATTTATCAATTTCTTCGAAGGAAACAATGAGAGGGCGTATTAATAATATTTAATATTCTAATTCATTTTTGAGAGGAAAACCCCTAAGCGAGACGAACTTGTTTAAGGGTTTTCTTCATTTAGTGCATTTCGGTTCATTATTTCTATACTACACTTGCTATTCAATATCTAACGCTTACTCATTGTCAGGATCTTTAGCTATATTATAAGTTAGATTTGAAAATGTAATCACTGCGATTGCAATATTTAGAATTATGAAATAGGTTTGGTGACAAAATATCTATATAGTAATTCTGGTTTTATTCTTATCCAACTTATAAACGAAAGACCATGTTAAGTAGACCTCTCTCAGCAATCAGCATTTCAGCTCTTCTAATATTATTGATAGTATCCTGCAAGCAAAAGCCAAACGTATCTAGTATAGATTATAATGTGCTAGGGGACTATGTGACGGCGTACGTGCCCTCTCAAATAGATATTACAGATGATGTAAGAGTAGTACTATCTAAGTCTGTAGATACTGGACTTCACCCGGCTAATTCGGTTTTAGAGATCAATCCATCTGTAGACGGAGAATATAGTTGGGTAGGCGATAAGGAAATCAAATTTAAGCCTAGTACTCCATTAGAGCCTAATACGAACTATGTAGCTACACTAAGATTGGCTAAAGTCTTTCCAGATGTACCTAAGAGTATAGAAGAGGTGATATTTGATATGAGTACACGGACATTAGTAATCAGTAACTCTGTAGAGCAAACTGAAAACGTAGATGGTGTAAGTGATGAAATGAAAATCTCTGGAGCTATCAAATCTAATATGGTGACTGATCCGAAATGGATCGAAGAAAATTTTGAAGTGAGTCATAGTAGCAGTGACTTCAAAATCAGTTGGAATCATGCTAGTGGAAATAAATATCATGCCTATGAAATTAGTCCTGTAAAGCGAGGTAGTAGAGATTCGGATCTGAAGATGAAATTTAAGAAAGGAAATTTTAATAATAATGCTAACGTAACGATCAATATTCCACAAGCAGGAAAATTTTCTTTTGAAAGATATGAACGACCTGAAAATACAAGTCAACATGTAAGCTTGGTTTTCTCTGAAAGACTAGATACTAGACAGAATCTTGATGGATTAGTAACGATAGATGGTTACAAAGAAAAAATAAAACTATCTACGATTGGGAATACGATAAAAGTAATGCCAACAACTAAAGTGAATGGATCACAGAAGATCAAAGTAGCCAAATCGATACAATCTATATTTGGTAATCAATTAGAAAAAGTAGTTGAAGTAACAGTTACATTCGAAGAAGCTAAGCCTGAAATAAAACTATTAGGCAAGGGAGTATTGGTGCCAGATGCTAATCAAGTAATTGTGCCTTTTGAAGCTATTGGATTAGATGCAGTAGATGTAGAAGTATTCAAAATATATGAGAATAATATGCTTCAATTTTTGGAGAATAATTCTATTAGTGACCAAGGATATAATTTGAATGGTGTTGGTCATATCGTCTATCAGCAGAAAGTGTCATTGAGTACTCTAGGAGGAAATTTTGATGCTAAGCGATTAGAAAGATACGCATTGGAATTATCAAAACTTACGAATCTTGAGAAGACCGCATTGTACCAAGTTCGTATTGGATTCAGAAAAGCATATACGAGCTATGCAGATGCAGAAGATGTCGAAGAAAATGTCATTGGTAAGAAGGATGATTATAATCAGTATCAATCTATAATGAAGTATAGATATTATAACTATCAAAAAAAGAAGAACCCTGAAAACGATGAGTATTATAATCCTGATCGATTTGTCAATAGAAATTTACTCTCTACTAATATCGGTCTAACCGCTAAACTGGGTAAGGATAAAAAACTTCATGTCTCAACACTAGACATCATGAATGCAAATCAGATGGCTGGAGTAGAGGTAAATGTGTATACCCAACAGAAACAAATTGATCAAGTCGCTTACACAGGAAAAGATGGCTTGCTAACTATTGATGTAGACCAGCAACCTCAGTATATCGTAGCCAAACATAATGGTGGTGCATCGTATATTAATCTAAATGATTATAGAGCAAATAGCCTAACTGACTTTGACATAAGTGGAAAGAATAAAAAGAAAGGAGTAGATGGATATATCTATGGCGAACGAGGAGTATGGAGACCAGGAGATACCATTCATCTTACTTTTGTTTTGGATGATAAGTTGAAGACATTACCCAATGATCACCCAGTAACTATTGAGGTATACGACACCAAAGGAACAAAGCGATTTGCTAGAACTACGACTAATCATGTGGCCCATATGTATACTTGCTCTGTACCGACTAATGCCTCTGACCCTACAGGAAAATGGAGAGCTACGGCTGAAGTTGGCGATCATCTATTCGCTAAAAATTTACGTGTAGAGACGGTCAAGCCTAATAGAATAAAAATGACGTATCCTACATTGCCAGATGTGGTGAGTATGTTTAATGATCAAAAAATACAACTAGAGGCTGATTGGCTGCACGGTGCCAGTGCATCAAATCTGAATGCCAAGGTTGAAATGAGAATTTCTCCGGCAACAACAAAATTTGCTGAGTATGGAAGTTATGAATTTGATGATCCAGCACGAAGAATCAATGATATATCTACTCAGATTTTCGATGGTAAATTAGATGTAAATGGACACGCATCATTTTCGCTTAAGTCCAATAAAGATCTACTTGCTCCAGGAATGCTTAATGTTTCTCTAAAGACAAAAGTATTTGAGAAATCCGGTAATTTTTCTGAAGATAATCTAATGTTAAAAGCGAATCCTTATTCAAGTTATGTCGGAGTAAAAGTACCCACAACAAAATGGGGAAGTAGAAAAATAGACATTGATAAAAATCAACCTGTAGAAATGATTGCTGTCGATGCTGACGGTCAACCACTGAGCAATAGAAAAATAAAAGTAGGATTGTATAATGCGAGATGGAGCTGGTGGTATAATAGGAGAGATAATAATATTTATTCCTATAATACAGCACATCATTATGGAGCAGTAGATACAATTACATTACGCACGGATGCTAAGGGTAGGGCCACTTGGAAAACGGATGTCGCTCAATATGGAAGCCATATGATAAGGGTGTGTGATGATGTTAGTGGACATTGTACAGGTCAGTTTTTCTATGCAGGGCGCAGTTGGCATCGTGAGCAAGGGTCAGGTGATCAAGGCTCAACACTAAGGTTTGCGACTGATAAAGAGTTGTATGAAGTAGGAGATAAAATCAAAATTTCGATGCCTAGTTCTAAAGGGGCGAGGGTGTTAGTTAGTGTGGAGAACAATAGTTCTGTAGTAGAAGAATATTGGGTAGATGCGAAGGATAAGGAAACTACATTTGATATCGAAGTAACAGAGGAAATGGCTCCTAACGTCTATGTACATTTGTCTCTTATACAACCTTATGTAGATAGACAAAACGATGTTCCTTTGAGAGTGTATGGTGTAAAATCTATCACAGTAGATAATCCAAGGGCTCAAATTGAACCTAAGATATCTACTTCTTCGCAGTACAGACCAAAGGAAAATTATTCGGTCAAAGTAAGTGAGTCTGATGGCCAAGCGATGGCGTATACCTTAGCGATAGTTGATGAAGGTCTATTAGACTTGACAAGGTATAAGACACCAGAACTATACAAGCATTTCTACTCTAAGCAAAGTTTAGGTGTGAAGACATGGGATCTTTATGATCATATACTTAATGGCTATGGCGCCGATATCGAAAGACTAATAAGTATTGGTGGAGATGGAGAAATCGCTAAAGAAGCAGCCACGGCTAAAGCGAATAGATTTGTTCCTGTGGTACATTTTAGTGGTCCACATTATATAGGAGCAGGGGAGAGTAAGACGCATAATTTGCAGATGCCTAATTATATAGGTGCTGTGAAGGTGATGGTCGTCGCACGGAATAATATAGCATACGGAAGCACGGAAAAATCTGTACCCGTTAAAAGTGAACTGATGGTGTTGCCTACTTTACCAAGAGTATTAGCGCCAGGTGAGACGTTAAGTTTGCCTGTATCTGTATTCTCTATGAATGATAAAGTGAAAGATGTAAAAGTTAATCTATCATCGAGTAACAATATACAATTGCTCAATGGCGATACACAGAGTTTAAGTTTTAGTGGTCAAGGCGATAAGTTGACATCTTTTGATTTTAAAGTAGGGGAGAATATTGGCGTCGAAACATTTAAAATTACAGCACAAAGTGGTTCTTATAAGGCGGAGCAAGAAATTGAAATAGATGTACGTAATCCAAATCCATACGATATTCGATTTGATGAAAAAATATTGCAATCTGGTGTGGAGTGGAATCATGAATTTGCAAGTTTCGGAACCAAAGGAACCAATAGTGGTGTGTTAGAACTAAGTACTATTCCTGCCATTAATCTAGAACAACGATTGGGTTATCTAATGCGCTATCCATATGGCTGCGTTGAGCAAACTACGAGCTCTGTTTTTCCACAATTGTACTTAGATAAATTTGTAGATATAGATGATAAGCAAAAACAGCAAATAGATAGAAATGTAAAGGCAGGAATAGATAGACTGCGTTCTTTTCAGCAACGTGGAGGTGGACTGTCATATTGGCCAGGATCAGGTAATGCTAATGATTGGGGCACAAGTTATGCAGGTCATTTTTTAATCGAGGCATCTCATCTAGGTTTTCATATTCCTTCAGGTATGCTAGATAATTGGACGAAGTACCAAGTAAATACGAGTAATAACTTCAATGGAAAATACTACATGGCTCAAGCGTATAGGCTCTATACTTTGGCGCTTGTTGGACAACCCAATTGGAGTGCAATGAATAGATTAAAATCTAAGAACGACCTTCAAGGTACTCCAGCTATATTATTAGCTGCTGCATATGCCATTGGAGGACAAAAGTTGGTGGCGAAAGAAATACTAAATACTTCGATGACCAATGTGGATTATAATCCGAGTAATGCGTATTACTACTATGGATCTGTAAATCGAAATAAGGCTTTAGTGGCTCAAGCGCTTTTACATACTTCCGAAGAAGGAAACGCAAGCAAATTAGTTCAAGAGATTGCAAAAGACTTGGGTACTAATAGATGGTATAGCACACAGACTACAGCCATGTCATTATTGGCGGTATCTAAGTATGTGTCAGGTCAGCAAGCAAGTGGATTGGAATATGAATTATCCATCTCTGGAGGACAAGCCGTGAGAGGATCTACAGATAAAACTATGGTATCCATACCAGTCGATGTAGAGCAGTTAAATGCTGGAAATTTACAAGTGAAGAACTTAGCCTCTCAAACATTATTTGCAAGATGGATACAGCAGGGTAAACCGAAAATGGATCAATGGAAATCTGAGTCTGAAAATTTATCTATGAAAACTACATATCTGACTATGGAAGGAGCAGCATTAGATATTTCTTCCATTCAAAAAGGAACAGACTTTATAGTTCAAACCACGATTACAAATCCAGGAACGAGACTTGTAAATGTTGAAAATTTAGCATTGCACCAAGTCTTTCCATCTGGTTGGGAAATACAGAATGATCGAATTTCTGGTGCGCAGACCGTAGTTGAAAGTTCTCCTTTTGATTATCAGGATATAAGAGATGATCGAGTATATACTTTCTTTAATCTCAATGGAAGATCATCTAAGACATTCCGTACGGTATTGACGGCTACGTATCCAGGTAAGTACTATATGCCAGATAATAAATGTGAAGCGATGTATGATAAAGAGATACGCGCTAGAGTGGCTGGGCAAATAGTACAAGTGGTAGATTAACTAATAGAAATTTCGGTGATAATTAAAAAATAGAAATTGATTATAAAAGAAAACATAAAGTCCATTATACTTCTGGTGAAAAGGAAGTGCCTACCCTGTACAAAAATTAGAAGAGGAGGGCTATGTCTATGTGTGATTGGAGTAGTTGCTTTTATATTCTGTTTACCTAATGAATTGTTTGATGATCCGATTAGTACTGCTATTTATAGTAGAGAGGGTAACTTGTTAAATGCTCAGATAGCTACAGATGGTCAGTGGCGATTTGCAGAATTGGATAATGTGCCTGATCGATTTGCAACTGCTATTATTTGTTATGAAGATAAAAGATTTAATTCCCACTTGGGTGTAGATGTATTGGCAATAGGTAGAGCTATGAAGTTGAATATCTCAATACAAAGAGTAGTAAGTGGAGCCAGTACATTAACCATGCAACTCATGAGGATGAGTAGGAAATCTAAAACTAGATCGATATTTCAAAAAGCAATAGAATCCGTACAGGCACTTAGAGCAGAGCTTAGATATAGTAAAGAACAGATATTAAATCTCTATGCCAGCCATGCTCCATTTGGAGGAAACGTGGTCGGATTAGAAGCAGCGGCATGGAGATATTTTGGCCGAGGCCCATTTGATTTGAGTTGGGCAGAAGCAGCAACTTTAGCAGTACTGCCTAATCAGCCATCGATAATACATCCTGGACGTAATAGAGATATTCTGAAGTCCAAAAGAGATGCTCTATTGTTAGATCTTTTAGAGCAAGAGAAAATTTCAGAACTGGAATACCAGACGGCACTTCTTGAAGATGTACCCAATCAACCTAAGGCTTTGCCACGCAGCGCGTCTCACCTTATGCATTATATCAAACAGTCAGGTACAGAAGATAGAGTACAGACATCTATAGATTTTAATTTACAGGAAAAAGCACAGCAAGTTATTGATCAGCATTACCGTAGTAATTTGCAGAATGATATTCATAACGCTGCGGTATTAATTATAGATAACGAGACAGGAGAAGTACTTTCTTACATTGGTAACACTCGATCTGGAAGGCATGAGGGAAGTATAGATATGATTCGTGCAGAGAGAAGTTCAGGAAGTATACTGAAGCCATTACTTTATGCAAGTATGATCGACGATCGCATGCTTACGCCTCATATGTTAGTAGATGATGTACCAAGCTATATTAATGGTTATACGCCAAAGAACTATCATAAGAGATTTAGCGGTGCCGTATCGGCTTCAGAGGCGCTTTCTAGATCACTTAATGTACCAGCAGTGCTTATGTTACAAGAATATGGTTTGGAGCGCTTCCATCAGAAGTTAAAGCAGTATGGTATATCTACGTTACACTATACTTCCGATCATTATGGATTGCCTATGATACTTGGTGGTGCGGAAGTCAATCTTTGGGATCTTTGTAATGTATACTCCTCTATGAGCCGTACTCTAGAGCATTATTATGAGAGTAGTAATAAGTATGATACGAATGACTGGAGAGCATCTAGTTATTATAAAAGCGAGGCAGTAGAGTCAAGTCTTTCGTTTGTGCCTACGCATATGAGTGCGTCTGCTATATATGCTACATTCGATGCGATGCAGAAGCTAAGTCGACCTACGGAGTCCGGACACTGGGAGCAATTTAGCTCTAGTCGTAGAGTAGCTTGGAAGACAGGCACTAGCTATGGGCATAGAGATGCTTGGGCTATTGGATGTACTAAAGATTATACGATTGGTATCTGGGCAGGTAATGCAGATGGCGAAGGACGTCCAGGTATTGTGGGTGTGCATCGTGCAGGATCTATATTGTTTGATATACTCAATATACTACCTAGAGAAGATAGATGGTTCTATGAGCCTTTAGACGAGATGGTGCTCTCAAGAATGTGTGCTGTATCTGGCCATTTGGCTGGGCCCAACTGTAGTGAGGTGGATAGTCTAAGGATACCAGCAAAAAGTGCAGAGACGAAAACATGTCCTTATCATATGCGCATTCACTTGGATGCATCTCAGCAATATCAAGTGAATACTAATTGTGCAAATCGATCGGATATACAAAGTCAATCATGGTTTGTATTGCCACCGCAAGTAGCTTCATATTATCGTCAGTCTCATTCTGATTATAAAGAGTTGCCCTCTATGCACCCAGCTTGTCTGGATGAAGCGGAGTCGCTTTCCCAACCAATAGAACTTGTCTATCCATTTGCTAATGCGAGTATATATATACCCACAGATATTAGTGGAGATCGTCAGCAGACTATTGCCAAAGCAGCACACCAAGACGATGACTCTACATTGTATTGGCATTTAGATGGAGAGTATTTAGGTAGTACGGAGACATTTCATACTATGGCTATAGACACAGATATGGGTGAGCATCTATTAGTAGTCGTCGATGAAAAGGGTAATCGTGTAAGTGGAAAGTTTGAAGTGTTGAGTAATTAGATTTTGCAATAGTTTGTTATTTCATTTTCTAAAGTTGAGCTCTCTATTTTGATATTCTTATTATCCTTGTTTTATATTTATTCGAATATTGTCCCCTTAGCGTTTTCAGCTTCGTCATAGGGTTGAAATTATATTTATAAAACAATGAAGAGTACATTAGTAAAGGACTCGAAAATTAAAACAAAACTATTATGAAAGATTTTATGCTAATTTTTATGGGAGAAGATTATCAAACAATAGGTATGACTCCAGAACAAATGCAAGATCGCTATGGTCGATGGTTTGCTTGGAATCAGAAGATGAGAGCTGACGGAGTTGTAAAAGGTGGAGAAGCGTTACATACCACAGCTAAGCGAATGTCGGGTAGTGATCGTGTAGTGACTGATGGACCATTTGTAGAAGGGAAAGATCTTGTGGGAGGATATTATATTGTACAAGCAGCTGATATGGATGGAGCACTAAAGATTGCAGAAGGATACCCAGATTATGATCTTAATGGTACCGTAGAAGTAAGAGAAGTAATGGTGTTTGATTATTAATATGCATAACACTACTAAAGACATAGACCATCTTTTTCGTCAACAGTACGGAAAGATGGTCTCTGTACTCACAAGGATGATTGGCTTACATAATCTCAGTATGGCTGAGGATGCGGTGCAAGACACGTTCATTAAAGCGATGAGTAGTTGGCAGATGAAAGGTATTCCAGATTATCCTGAAGCTTGGTTGATGCAAGCGGCAAAGAATAGATCTATTGATCTTATTAGAAAAATAAATGCTCAGCAAAATAGAGATGCACTATTTGTCAATGGTGCTAGTAGTATGGCAATCGAAGAGTTGTTTTTAGAGACAGAAATCGAAGACAGTGTATTGCGTATGATTTTTACCGCTTGCCATCCAGCATTAAAACAAAAAGATCAAATTGCTTTTGCTTTAAAAACGATATCTGGATTTAGTCCAAGCGAAATAGCTACAGCATTATTATCTTCTTCGGAATCGATTAAGAAAAGCCTACAACGTGCCAAGAAATTTATTCAGGGAAACGAATTGAAATTTGAAATTCCTCAAGGGCAAGAATTGCAGGATCGATTATCTCGTGTGCACCAGGTGTTATACCTTATTTTCAATGAAGGATATCAATCGACCAATAAGAATCAATTGATTAGATACGAGTTATGCGAAGAAGCTTTGAGACTTACCAAAATATTGACCGATCATAAATATGGTAGCAATGAAGAATCTTTAGCTGTCATGGCATTGATGTGCTTCCACAGTGCGCGGATAGAGACTAAAATCACAGATGACAATAAAATCATTTCTCTTGCGGATCAAGATAGAAGTAAATGGAAACAACCGATGATATACGTCGGTAATGATTATATGGCAAGAGCTGTTGAGTCAGGTGTGTATACATCATATCATTACGAGGCAGCTATTGCATCTGAGCATCTCAGAGCGAAAAATTTAGAGGCTACAGATTGGCATCAGATTTCGATTTGGTATGATGAGTTATTCCGATTGCACCCTACGCCTATGATCAAACTCAATCAATCAATAGTGCAACTGCAACTCAATAACTATACTGAAGCAAAAAATATATTGGATGGTATACAGCCTAAGGATCTTGCGAATAGATCTTATTTGTATTATAGTACCTTAGCAGAGTATCATAGGTTGACTAATCAAATAGAAGCTTCCATAGATGATCTATTGATGGCTATCTCCTGTACTAGTAACGAGCAAGAAAAAGAATACTTGAGTGATAAAATTAAATCATTGCAATAACCAAAGAATAGATCATTATCCTTTAAAGTGTGCTTCTAATCCTAAAATTAATTCTTTAGCATTGTTATAGCTTTCTTGCATTGCTACACTTCCTGCCCCAGCGAATAAAGCCATCTCTGCTTTTTGTAGTATTGAGGATACTCTATCAGTAAGTTCTGTCGGTACATTTTTATCTGCAAGTATTTTTTTGATGTCCGCTTTATTCATATGGCTATACGGAACATCTAGTCTATCAGATAAATAGCCAAATATTCCGTTTTGTATTTCTTCGTAGAATGGACGAGTAGAGCCAGCATCCATATGAGATTTAGCGGTACTAAGTTTTGCTATAGCGACCTTCTCTGCATTCTGTGCTTGTATCACTCGTGGATCTATATTCGCTTCCTTACGTAGCTTTAATTTGTACATAAACAAGAAAGGAACCGCGGCTAATATTAATCCTAATAAGCCCCAATGGACAGCACTGCCAAATAACATAGTAGGCTTAGATGTAAAGGTGGGGCTAGCAATTAATGGCGATAGTTCTTTATCGGTCTTTACCGCTTCCATAGTGTTTATCGCTTTCATTCCTTGTGCTACATTGAATGAAAATGGTCCAGCAGTTAATGTTTCATATCGAGAACTATCTGGATTGTAATAACTGAATTTGGGCTGAATATTATATCGGCCTGTTTTTTTAGGTACTACTAGATATTCAAATATTTTTTGAGAACTCACATAGCCTTTATCTACCATCTGATCTTCGCTCAGGATATTGGGTTCGTATACTTCCAAGTTATTGCCAAAGTCTTGTTTCGGTGCGGTTACAATTTTAGCATCTCCAGATCCTTTGATAATCATAGTTATTTTTACCGCATCATCTGTAGTGATTGTTTTCTTATCTATTTCCGCATTCATTCCATATAAGCCTACCGCGCCAGAGTAGCTTAATGGTGCATTAGGAGGATTTGCGACTATTTGAATTCTAATAGAGTTGGTACTTCGTCTTATTTTTTTCGTGTTGCGTTGAAAAAAACTTCTTCGTTGTCTTCCGTCACTTATACCTAAGTCTATAATTACTGGATCAAATTCATAGGTTCCAGTCTGTTGTGGAAAGAGAGCTACTTTTTTTAAGCTTTGGACATAATATTCTTTACCATCTATTATTTCTCTTTGCGCCCTTTCTCTTCTCCCTTCAAGAGATACGGAGAAGAACCCATCATAATCTGGTTCGTTGACAAAGTCATAGTTTTGGATGTCTACCCTTGTATACAGTTTATAGTCGAGTACAACTTGCTGACCTATGATGGCCGTACTGTCAGATAAACTAGCTTTTACGTAAAAATCATATTCCTCGGTAGCTTGTAATGCTTTAGGGTCTGCCTTGATTACTTCTATCGTGATAGGGTCTGTTCGGTATTTTTTATTGCCAAGGGTAGCGCTCGCAGCACCAATAGTATACTTCCCTGGTTGGGTAGCCATCAATGTATAACTGTAAGATATTTTTTTTGAATTTCTACCATTGACATAGCTCATTTGGGTAGATTGATTGGGTCCTCCCACTACATTGAAGCCTTCAAATGTTGGTGGAGAGAAATCTTTGTCACTCGCATTATGTATTATAAAATCAACATTGACGGTTGAGTTTTGAATGATCTTACGTGCGTCTACATTAGCTTCAAATTTGATGTCTTGAGACAGAAGTATCTGAGAAGATACAAAGAGTAGTAGTAATATGTTGAGTGCTTTCGTCATTATAGTATAAATGCTCTAAAATTTCTTTTTCTTCTTTGCTAATGCTCTCTTCTTAAGTAGTCGTTGATATTCAGCTTCATCATCAACTTTGTTTTTTTGAGGTAGTGATTTGCTAAGTTTTTTGCTTTTGGATACGGTAGTTTTATTTTGTATATACGTAGGTTCAGCAACTACAAATAGTTCTATCGGTTCAGTTTCTAATGGTTCACCATTGATTAATACGGAAGCCGATGGTATATATATTGATCCCTCGTACTTAGGCACCAATATGTAACTCTCACTGTATGCTTGATTGCTGACACCGTTGACAAATGAGAAGGAGCTACTTACATTGGGTCCAGCAACTTGTTGCAATCCTTCCCAAGGGAGAATTTCTATTTTCTCTCTAGCTCCAGTAAGCTTATAAGTAACCTTTACTGCGTCTTCCAAACCTATGGTATCTGCAGATATTTCTACGGTTAGGCTAGATTGTGCATTTGCATCTATATTGAATGCCAAGCTGAGTAATAGTAATAAGTATTTCATTTCAAATTTTTAATCGTAATGTCTATATAGATCTACCAATCTTTTTTCCTTTTCTTTCCTCCACTTACCTTCCTCATTTTTTCTTGAACCTTCTTTTCTTCATTTTCCGCAATCTCTAAAAGCTTACGAGCATCTTCTTTATCAAGATCTTGTTTTTCTTCTGTAGATTCCGATTCGTTTTCGTTATCTATTTCGTCTTGTTGTTCCTGATCTTTTTGTTGTTGTTCCTGTGGTTCTTGATCTTCTTGCTGTTCTTGTTGCTCTCCCTCCTGTGGTTCTTGATCTTCTTGATTTTCTTTTTCTTCGTCGCTTTCTTCCCCTTCTTGTTGCTCTTGCTGCTGCTGTTGCTGCTGTTGTTGCTGCTGTTGTTGTTTTAGCATTTGTTTGGCATAAGACAAATTATGTTTTGTTTCTAGGTCATCAGGATTGTAACGTAGCGCTTGTTTGTAAGCTTCTAAACTTTCTTTTAGTTTCTGATTATTAAACAATGAATTGCCTAAGTTGTGATAGGCTTGACTCTTTGTTTTGTCATTTGGTGCAGAGTTAATAGCTGCCTGATACTGTTCTAATGCCTCTTCGTATCTTTCTTGTTCAAATAGAGAATTACCTAAATTGTATTTAGCTTGAGATTTACCTTCTTTTTCGATAGCCTTACGATATGCTTCTTCAGCTTTTGAATATTCTCCAGCGGAGTAAGAGGCATCACCACTTCGAAGAAGTTCGTGCTCACTTTGTGCATTAGTAGATAGGCTTATTAAGCCCATAAATAGTAAAAGAAAGTACTTGCGGCCGAATAGAAATGTTGTGTCTGTAGTCTTCATCATATTATGTTTAAAAGTCCCACATTTTTTTTCCTTCTCGATTAAAACCAGATTTTCTTTGAGTAGTAATTTGCTCTAGCAACAGACATAGTATTCCAAAGAACAAAAAGTACTGAAAGTAGCTATTGTATTCGGTAAACGAATTTTGCTCAATATCTCTTTTTTGTAATCTGTCTAATCTAGCTTTTAGGTCCTTAATCGCATCGCTTCCTTGATTGACTAGGTAAAAATTCCCTCCGCCTGCATCGGCTAAGTTTTGCATGAGCTCCATATTAAGCTTAGTCGTTACTGGCACGCCTTCATCATCTTTCTTATATGTCTCACGGCCTCTATCCATTACTGGGATCATAGCGCCTTCAGTAGTACCTACGCCTACTGCAAAAGTTACTAAGCCATTCTCACGAGCTGCTCTAGCCGTGGATATCGCTTCGTCATCATGATCTTCGCCATCGGATATGACTATGATCGCTCTTTGGTGTGGAGTATCATCTTCAAAAGCTTTACTTGCAAGATCTATAGCCTCTTGTATAGCGGTACCCTGAGATCCAGCTTGGTCTGTATTGGCAGCGTTAGCATATAGTTGTACCGCTGCGTAGTCAGATGTCAGTGGTATCTGTAAGTAGGCTCCGCCTGCAAATGAAATTAATCCTATGCGATCTCCTTTAAGTGTATTGATCAGTTCCTCGACAAACTTTTTGGATCGCTCTAATCTAGAAGGAGATATATCTCTAGCATCCATACTACGCGATATATCTAATGCAATATAGATGTCTGCAGCAGTAGCTTTTACCTTTTCTTTTTTTGTGCCCCATTGTGGGTTGGAGCAAGCTATTATTAAGAATGTAATGCCTAGTAACCAGAGGCCGTATTTAAGCCATTCTTTAGTAGTAGATCTATCTACCATCAAACGATCCAATAGTTTGGGATCGCCTATTTGAGCTAGTTGTTTTTTCTTTCGTTGCATTAGAAAATACACTAATGCAGCTAAGACCAACACAATGGGCAAAGCATATAAACAAGCTATATTTTCAAATCTAAACATCTATGGTAAAGTTCTTAATATGGTTTGTCTTAATAAAAATTCTAATAGTAATAATCCCAATGCAATCATCAATGCAAATCGGAATATGTCTTTGTATCTTTTAAATACATTGACTTCCATTTCAGTTTTTTCTAATTGATCAATTTCATCATATATTCGATTCAACATGGCTTCATCAGTTGCTCTAAAATATTTGCCTCCAGTCATGGATGAAATTTCAGAAAGCAGCTTTTCGTCAATATTTACCTTGCTCATACCGAATACGAATTTACCATCGTTTCTTCTATTTACGGGTGTAAGTGCCGCACCTGTAGTACCTACTCCTATCGTATATACTTTCATGTCATACTCCTTAGCAATTTCCGCAGCTGTTAAGGGTTTGATGTAACCAGCGTTATTGACACCATCTGTAAGGAGTATGATTACTTTACTTTTAGATTCACTATCCTTGAGTCTATTGGCTGCAGTAGCAAGACCCATTCCTATTGCGGTGCCATCGTCAAGCATTCCACACTCCAGATTGGCTAGAAAATCTTTGAGGATATTATGATCAGTAGTTAATGGTGTCTGTGTAAAACTCGTTCCTGCAAATACCACTAACCCTATTCGATCATATACACGTTTATCTACAAATTTCGCAGCTACTTCTTTACTTACGGTCAATCTATCTGGATCAAAATCTTTGGCTAACATACTAGATGATAGATCCATAGCCAATATGATATCTATACCTTCTGCTTTTACGACTTCTTCTTTGAGTGTTTGCTGTGGTCTTGCCATCGCTATGGCTAATGCAGCTAATGCCAAGTACCTGAGTATAGGTAGATATTTTAAGGCTTTCTCTTTCCAGCTATATAGGTCTGAAATAGACTCGAGCGTAGAGAATGTCATGGGCTCTATCTCTTGAGACTTACTGTAATACTTGTATAATAGTATTGCAGGTATTACCGCTAATAAAAGCAGCCAATACGGAGAAGAAAATTCTATGTTGCCCAATATATTATTCATCGCCTGTCGTCTCTACTTCTTTCTTTTTAGTGCTGTTAACAAATTGTACAGCCTCATCCATAAACTCAGCATTGATTTCTACAGGTGGAGTCGCTTTTGCAAATTTCACCAAATCAGCAATCGTTAATATCCTTTGAAGGGTAGCACTATGCTTTGTGTCAAAATCTTTATTACGCAGCGCCCTGTTGATTTCATCTGTAGTCATTTCCAAAGCATTTACATCAAATCTATCTTCTAGATATCTACGTACGATAACGGTCAGTTCAGATTGATATTCTTTGATATTTCCAGATTGCCAGAGCTCTTTATTATTTAATGATTGTAAAGATGATAATGCTTTAACATGAGCAGGCACAAATACCTCTTCTTCTTCGATGATAGTTTCTTCTTCTTTCTTAGAACCCCACAATAGTTTAATGAGTAAAGGAGCTAATAGTATAAAGCCAAGTATATACAACCATATTTTATAATCTTCCCATGTCGTCTCTTCGGCTATTATATCCTTGATAGGCATCAAAGTAATGCTGTCTTGTGCCATTCCTAGGTTAGGTGGAAATACGAGCACTTTAGCTGGTTCTATTTGTGGATATCTCTTACCTGATTTAGTATTGATTATAGGTGGTGGAATGGACCAATAACCAAAATCAAATATTGATATAGTAATTGGTTTTGATACCGTGTTTCCATTTTGAAACCAGCCTTCCATTTTTCCAGAAGGAGCACTAAAGTAGTTGTCAGACACACCCCAATCATTCTCACCAATAAATGAGACTTGAGTTTTCTTTTCGAGGTTGATGGTGTCTACTTCGTAAATAAGATTAGTTACTGATTTCCAATTTGTGAAGTCAATAGATTCGATGTCGTTCACATCATCTGTACTCAAGACAACATCTACAATTAGATGATCACCAATTAATATGGTATCCTTACGAGGAGTTACCGATATAGAAGTCTGAGAGAAAGTTACATTCCCAATCAGTAGTAATAATATTATGTATTTAATTTTATTTATCATTAGGCTATTGAATAGCATTTCTTATTTCTATATAATAATTGCTGTATGAGAGTTGATTTTATGTTTGACGATAGTCAGTATTAATTTACCTTCCTCGTTGTTTAAAAAATCGCAATAACTCTTTTACATAATCTTCTTCTGTATTTATTCTTAACGAATCTGCGCCTGTCTTAGCAAAAAGTTGGCGAAAATTTTCGGTGTGCTCAGTAAACCATTGAGCATATTTTTCTCTGACAACTTTAGAGGAGGTGTCAAGTAATCTTGTTTTTCCTGTCTCAGCATCACGCACATGTATGAGACCTACGTTAGGTAGTTCTGTTTCTCGCTCATCATAGATCTGCATACCTACGATATCATGTCTTCGTGCTGCTACTGTAAGCGCTGTCTCATATCCATCTGTCATATAATCAGAAAGCACAAATACGATCGCTCTTTTCTTCTGTACATTGTTAAGGTATTCCAATGCTTTATTGAGGTCGGTGCCATCAGACTCTACTTCATGATTTATAAGTTCTCTGATGATCCGTAGTGTATTAGTTTTACCCTTTCCAGGGGGAATATATTTTTCAATCTTATCCGTAAATAAAATCGCTCCTACTTTATCATTATTGTTGATGGCAGAAAAGGCCATTACTGCGGCTAACTCTGTTATAATCTCACTTTTGAAATTTGATTGAGTACCAAACATTGCAGACTTGCTAAGATCTACTAATAGCATTACAGTCAGTTCTCTTTCCTCCTCGAATACTTTTACAAATGGATCTCCAGTACGTGCAGTTACATTCCAATCTATATTACGAACATCATCACCGTACGCATAGTCACGTACTTCGCTAAATGACATGCCACGACCTTTGAAAGCACTCTGATACTCTCCAGAGAATATATGCTTACTCAGTCCACGAGTTTTAATCTCGATCTTCCGTACTTTCTTTATGAGTTCGTTAGTATCCATAGATTAATATTTGATTTTTCCTTGGTCTAACAATTTGTCTAACCAACTCCCATTGTCGATGTGTTGTGCCAGCTCATTGTATGAGTGCGACTCTCGCTGTACTCCATTTATTCTATCGAAATATATTTTATGTAAGCCATCACGCCCTACGACCCAAGTACTGTTTTTGTTTTCTATATCGCTCTCTAGGTTGTTGAGTTTCCAGTCGTTATCCCATACCTCAGTAATTGATACTTCCTTTGATTTATCTATATGATATGCAAATGCAGTGGCCTCTACTTCAGGTTGCCAATTATATTGTTTGTACTGAACTCCAGAGATAAAGTCTTCCGTCCATAGTTCTATATCTATCCATGACGACGCCTGGTGCTTAAGTCTTTCGGATACGATCTCTGTGGGATCAGATTTATGTATATCTCTTAGGCGGATAGACGTTTCTTTTATCCAATTGGCTTGTACCTTATTAAGATATTCGTCTAGATCTTTATCGTGAAATGTAGCATACTCAGCGAGTAGCATAGATCGATAATCGGAATACGCTTTCGTTTTTTTCTGTACTTGATTTATTACTATGAGGTCCGATGATTCTCTATTTTGATCAGCGGTAAGGACGATCATTTTGTATTTGCCTTTTTTATCTTTATAGATTTCTATAGAGCTGACGCCTATTATTCCTTCTGGTTTTATGATTAGCTTGTTACACTTTTGATCCTTACAAGTGTACTCTGATTTATATCTACCTTGGAGTCCGTATTTTTCTTGTATTTCTACTGTGCCATTTGCATGATCTATACTCACGTTTACTAATCGACTACGCATCACACCAGATAACTTTGTGATATAGTATTCGGTTACCTCTTCGTTCTTTTTATGTTCTGTTATAGAGAAAGAATATTTAGAGGCAGATTCTATTTGGCGCCATTCACCAGCATATCCATTGGGACTTTTGGTTAAGGTAATATATCCAGAATTACGTCCTTGACTATCTTCTTCTATCATCTCTGTGATGCCATCATTGGAAGTAATAGATAAGTTGTAGATGTCCGAACTAGAGATCATTTTGTAGACCCCCTGATCACCACATATCAACATTTCAAGAGAAAATACTTCATCGAGTAGTCCGTCGTAATTTTTGCACCCTTTGGTAGATCCATGTGTAGATTTATAATACTCTTTAAGCGATTGTGCTTTAGAGATGCCTAGGGCAGTAAAAACCAAAACTGCAGTTGCGATTATATGTCTAGTAAGAAGCCCCACTATGGTACTTGTACAGTGTTAAGTATCTGTGTTACTATATCATCTTGAGTAATGTTTTCTGCTTCTGCTTCATAGGTGATACCAATACGGTGTCTCATTACATCTTTACAGATATTACGTACATCTTCTGGTATTACATAAGCCCTTCTTTGAAGGAAGGCATATGCTTTAGCAGCTAAGGCAAGGTTGATAGTTGCTCTAGGAGACCCTCCATAAGAGATTAATGGTGCTATGTCAGATAAGCCATATTGAGAAGGATTACGAGTAGAGAATACGATATCAAGTATGTAATTCTCTATTTTATCATCCATATATATATTACGCACAGAGTTTCTTGCTTTTATGATTGTCTCTGGACTTACTACGGCATTTATCTTTTGCGAAATTTCACCGATTAAGTTTTTACGCATGATGAGTTTTTCTTCATCCTTTGTAGGGTAGCCGATATTTACCTTTAGCATAAATCTATCTACCTGTGCCTCTGGCAGTGGGTATGTTCCTTCTTGCTCTATTGGGTTTTGTGTAGCGAGTACAAGGAAAGGCTCTTCCAGCTTGTAAGTCTCCTTACCAATAGTTACTTGTCTCTCTTGCATCGCTTCTAGCAGTGCAGACTGTACTTTGGCCGGAGCTCTGTTGATCTCATCTGCTAATATAAAGTTAGCGAAGATCGGTCCTTTACGTACAAAGAAGTCATTTTTGGCTGGATTGTAGATCATCGTACCAATGATATCTGCAGGTAGTAGATCTGGTGTAAACTGTATTCTACTAAATTTTGCATCTACTGCTGAAGATAAGGTCTTGATTGCCAATGTTTTGGCTAGTCCTGGAAGACCTTCTAATAGTACGTGACCATTAGCCAATAGTCCTATGAGTAGGCGTTCTAGCATATAGTTTTGTCCTACGATTACCTTTCCTGACTCTGCATTGAGTACTTCTATAAATGCACTGTCTTGGTATATCTGCTGGCCTAGTGCCTCTATGTCTACTGATGGTTGCATATTTTCGTTTTATCCTTAATAAAGAAAACCCTCGAATACGAAGGCTCACAAAGTTAATAAATACTATCTCTCACTCTAAAATTGAGTAACATTACCTTCTAAATCATAATTTTAAAGCTAGCTCTAAGATAAACGAAGCCTTTCGTAGGTTGAATGTGGAGATATCCATTTTAACGCATTGTTAACAATGCGCATATTTATCTATTAAGGCAAATTTTCATATATGTAATAATTATATATATTTGAGCGATATTTAAGATTGCGTTATACTGCTTGAATGCACTCTTGCTTTTTTTTATAAAAAACATATAAAATGAAAAAATTAATTTTTCCTTTACTATTAATGTTAGTAGGATTCTCAATGAATGCTCAGAAGTTTTCTGCTTCTGGATTTTTAGGTTACAATATTCCTGCCGGTGGAGGTCTCGGTGAAGGTATGGATCAAATCGATGTAGATGGTGGACTTACTTATGGAGTTGATGCATTTTACTATTTAGACGAAGATGAGCCAAAACTAGGAGTAGGTGTATTCTACCTAGCATCTATACTAGCTGGTGTAGGTGACGATGTGGAGGCATATGGTCTTACAACATTTGGTCTTAAAGGTATCTATCATATGAAAACTGAAGGTTTTAGCCCTTTCGCTGGATTAGGATTAGGACTGTCTAAATTAGAGACACCAACTACAACTATTACTACTTCAACGGGTACAGAAACTTTTGGTGGACATTCTGCTACTGGTTTCGCTATAGTACCTCAAGTAGGTATAGCTTTTGGTAGTTTCCAGATTGCATTTGATTATATAGTACCTACTAAAAAGAAGATTGATGAAATCGATTACGAAGGTAGTGTAGGAAGTATGATCATATCATTAGGATATAGACAAAGATTCTAGTCGTAAAGACAAGAAAATGATATTATGAGCCAGTCGACATTGTTGACTGGCTTTTTTTATTATTTTAAATGATTAGATCGGTTTGGTACAGTAAGTTGAAATATACCTAAGAATCATCGGGTTTGTTTATTTTTCAAATGTATATCTTACACCCATGCAAGGAAAAATATATATGGTACCCTGTCCTATTATAGAAAATGGGATATCTAGTTTGCCCCCAGCGACATTGGAAGTATTACATAGCTTAGATCACTTTATAGTGGAGAGAGCAAGGACTGCTCGTAGATTTATAAAAGAAAGTGGTCATCCCAAGCCTATCGCTGAGTTGGAGATATTTGAATTAGATAAGTATGGCAAAGTGGAAGGCCTTAAGGATTTTATACTTAAGGCTAAAAGTGGGACATCTATCGGTGTGATCTCTGAAGCAGGATGTCCAGGAGTGGCAGATCCAGGTGCTGGTATTGTGGCCATAGCCCATAGAGAAGATATTCAAGTATCACCTTGTGTCGGTCCATCATCTATATTGTTGGCTTTGATGGCATCTGGTATGAGTGGTCAGTCTTTTTGTTTCAATGGTTATCTATCTAATAAGAAGCCCATTCTACTAAAGGAACTAAGAGATCTAGAGTCTAGAGCGCATAAGAAGAAAGAGACGCAAATATTTATGGACGCTCCATATAGAAACGAATTTTTACTATCTACTTGTAAGGAAGCATTGAGGCCAAATACTTTGCTCTGTGTAGCGGTAGACATCAGTGCAGATACTGAGTATATCAAAACTAAAAAAGTCTCAGAATGGAAATTATCTGAATTCAAAAGTTTCCACAAAAGACCCGCTATTGTTATGATAGGGTAAAGCGTTTTCGCAGAAAACGCTGAATAGCGAAGTCAGGCAATGTTTCGTAGAAACATGTTGACTTTGCCAGGTAAAGCGATTTCGCAGAAAACGCGGAGTGCGAAGTCAAACAGAGTTTCGTAGAAACACGTTGACTTTGGGAAGTAACATACGGTCAAGAGTTTTCAATTAACAAGAAGTTTATAAAGCGATTTCGCAGAAAACGCGGAGTGCGAAGTCAGGCAAGCGATGGCTTTCGCAGCAAACGCGCGAAGGCTTAGTGTAATGTGTCTTGCTCTGCAAACACATGGGCTAGGCAAGCGATGACTTAGCGAAGTAACAAACGGTCAATAGTTTTCAATTATCAAGAATTTTATAATCAAGTGTAAAGCGATTTTAGAAAACGCTGAATAGAGAAATTTAGAAGTAGTAGACTTTAAAAACAGAAATACATATAATTTTAATTTTCAATTAATTCTAAAGAGGATTTAAACTACGAACATATAACTTGATATTGTTATCATGGATTTTACATAAAAGGCGAGGTAATAATTCTACGGAATAGACTTGGCTAGACATTTTTCATACGAGATGTCGCTACCGCTGGGTTTTCCTTTTTCATCGAACATTTAGTTGAGTCCCTGTAGTTCACTTATTGGATACTAAGCATCCTCTCAACTAAATAAATAAGTGAAGATCCAATAAGTTTGGATTGAAGAAAACGAAACCAAAATTCTAGAACAATCCACCAGAAGCTCACGTGTTTTCTTCGAAAGCTATCGTTTGATCGCTCCGCATGTTTGTTCACCAGCCCTCCGAGATATTTACTAGATGGTCATGCAACTAAAGATGCGAAAACGAAAAGCGTCAAGCGAACAAATCAAGTTAAACTGATCTGATTCTTACTTATATTCTATCTCCTCATTTTTAAATAACAAAGCAAAAATTAGTAATACGACGAAAGCGAAAGCTGCTGGGTAAATCCAAATGCTTTCCCATACATGCCCTCCACCTTCGATAAGAAATTTATCGGTAATCATACCAGCGATTTTAAATCCTACTAACATTCCGACGCCATAAGTCGCTAGAGTGATAAGCCCTTGAGCTGAACTTTTGTATTTTTCTCCAGCCTTACTATCTGTATATATTTGTCCGGATACAAAGAAAAAATCATAACAAATGCCATGCAGCAATATGCCACTTATTAACATTGCAAAAAGGCCATCTGCATTTCCATACGCAAAAAGTACGTATCTGATTACCCAAGCCAACATTCCAAAAAGTATCGTTTTTTTAAATCCATATTTTTTAAAAAAGAAAGGAAGAAGTAACATAAATAGCACTTCAGATATTTGTCCTGCTGATGCCCACGCTGTAGAGTTTTCCACTTGCAGCTCTGTTAGAAATGGACTTAGGTTTTGATAGTAGAACGCCAATGGAATACAGATCAAAATCGAGGACACAAAAAATACTAAGAAGTTTTTATCCTTCAATAAACTCAATGCATCTAAACCTAAAATTTCTGAAATCGATGCCGACTTGTTGCCTTGATTAGAGGGTGGTGTTTTCGGTAATGTAAAACTAAATATACCCAACACAGCAGATGCTACTGCGACCATAAGGAAAGTATGGCTCAATGCTCCACCTTCAATATTCTGTAAAGAATCCCACTTAAATCCAAGGCTAATAATCCAACCTGCAGCGATCCATCCTACTGTGCCCCACACTCTTATCAATGGGAAGTCTTTAGCTGGATCATTCATCTGATTAAACGATACCGAGTTGACCAATGCTAGGGTAGGCATATAGGCGATCATATAACCCAATACATAAGGATAGAATGCGGCAAAGGATTCTGCACTAGCCATCTGATACATGAGTACTGCTCCTATCAAGTGTAGCACACCCAATATTTTTTCGGCGTTAAAATATCGATCCGCGATCAGCCCAATAATAAATGGTGCTATGATTGCTCCCCACGATTGAGTAGAAAAAGCTTGTCCTATCTCTCCACCAGAAGCAGATAGATTATTTGATAAAAAAGTACCTAGAGTTACGAACCAACCGCCCCAAATAAAAAATTCGAGAAACATCATAAATGATAACTTGGCTTTGGTCGTGGTTTGCATATTCATTATGGTTTAGAAGTATGAATATAGATAATTATTGATTTATTATGATGTATATATTTTCAATGCTGATGAACAAGGGCTACTTTGACTTTCTATTGTCTGAGATCGAAGGTTCATTTCGGCGTCAAACAAAAAAAAGGATACACCAAATGGTATATCCTTTCATTAATCTTTAATAAAACTGTTACAATCAGCCTTGGTCTAATCTAAAACGTATCAAACCTAACTTCTTGAATTTTATTTCCTTCTAGATAGACAAATATCCTATAGATGCCATCGTTGGTCATCATCTTGGCTACCTTATATTTAGATCCAGTACCTGATGAGCCACTGTGTAGCGATGCTACAGACTTAGGATGTATTTTGGCTAAGAATTCTTTGATAGTCTTAGTTGCAGTAGCTTTAGACATGATGCGTTGATCATCCTTGATGCAAACTTCCACTTCATCCATAAGTAGATCTGTGATAGACTCTATATCTTGTTTCTCTACAGCTTTGTAGAAAGCTTCAGTTTGACCAAATGCCAATGTGCTGATACTTACTAATGTGGCGATAAATAGTGTTTTCATAATTTTTTCATTTTGTACCTGTGTATAATTAATAGCAGGATCTTCTATTGCAATCGTCGGAAATGTATACCATCTAAACAATACAATGTATTAGAGTATTTATACACTTCAATACTAAAAACGAACCAAATCGATGATATAGTTCATATTTAGGGTAATAATAACATATCTAAGCAATACATTAAGTGTCATATATTACATTTGGTATATAAATCGAAAAACATGCCTAAAATGAATAAGAAAGTAGCATTGGTCATATTAGATGGATGGGGAAAAGGAGTGGATGATAGCGTCAGTGCTATATCTCAGGCTAATACACCTGTCATGGATGGCTTATATCAAAAATACCCGAATGCCGAATTGGTGACATTTGGAGAGCAAGTAGGTCTGCCAGAGGGCCAAATAGGCAACTCTGAGGTGGGTCATATGAATCTAGGTGCAGGACGAGTGGTCTATCAAGAGCTAGCACGCATCAATAAGGCAATTAGAGAAGGCGATCTTAATCAAAATGAAGTATTTCAGGGTATGATCTCGCATGCTAGGAGCCATACTAAGCGTATCCATCTTATGGGATTGGTATCTGACGGTGGAGTGCACTCTAGCATAGAGCACCTACTAGGTATATGCGATTTACTCAAGGTAGAGTCGGATATAGAAATATTTATTCATGTATTTACAGATGGTCGTGATACACCTCCAGGAAGTGCTAAGGCATTTGTACAAAGATTGCATGACCATATAGAAGGATCTAATGCACGCATTGCTACTGTAGTCGGCAGATTCTACGCTATGGATCGTGATAATAGATGGGAGCGTATCAGTAAAGTATATAATCTACTAGTGAGGGGCATGGGTGACCATTACTCAGATGCGATGAGTGGGATACAAGCCAGCTATGATGCCGGTATCAACGATGAATTTATAGAACCTATAGTAGTCGGCACACCTGAGATGATAGAAGCGCAAGATGCTGTTTTCTTTATCAACTTCCGTACGGACCGTCCGAGAGAGATATCTCGTGTACTCACGCAAGCGGATATGCCAGAGCATGGTATGCATAAGCTAGATCTTCACTATGTGACCATGACAAGCTATGATAGCACATTTAAGAACGTCCATGTAGTATTTACTAAGGACAATCTCAAGCAGACCATCGGTGAGGTATTAGCCCAAGCTGGTAAGACGCAACTCCGAATTGCGGAAACAGAGAAATATCCACATGTCACATTCTTTTTCAATGGAGGAGAAGAGCAACCGTATGAAGGTGAGGGTAGGATAGTGATACCTTCTCCTAAAGTAAAGACTTATGATCTACAGCCAGAGATGTCAGCCAAAGAAGTAGCTGATGCTGCTATTGGGTACATACAAGAGACTCATCCAGACTTTATCTGTCTCAATTTTGCTAATACAGATATGGTAGGCCATACAGGCATCATGTCAGCCGCTATAGCAGCGGCAGAGGCGGTGGATACATGTCTGGGCAGATTGGTCGATGCAGCTATTGTAGATGGATACGAGATGATCATCATTGCGGATCATGGCAATGCAGATATTATGAGTTATCCTGATGGATCACCTCATACTGCTCATACCTTATCGATGGTACCGATGATCGTAGTGACAGATAGAGAAAATATCAAAGTAAGAAATGGGAAACTTGGAGACATAGCACCAACCATTTTAACAATGATGGGAGTAGCTATTCCAAAGGAAATGACAGGCGATGTTTTAATAGGGTAATCACTTCTATTCACTCTAACAGTTTGTATCCGTTTGTAAAGGTTTTTAACGGTTATCCACGACTAGCAACGCTCTATTCGCTTATATCTCAGTACTTTATGGTATTGTTTAAAATCTTGCTATCTTTATATAAAAGGAATTGCATTAGAATGTGTTCCGGATATAGAGATGTTATTTACAATTATGACAAAATCAAATGATCGAAGTATACAAAACTAGGTACATTACTAAAAGAGCTTACGTAAAGGACAAACGTAAGATAGGAAACTATCTATTGATAGGAATTACTTCTAGCGATGTAATTATGTTTACTGAGTACATAAATGGTCAAATAATTGAGCAGAGAGGCTTTGACGTGTCATGGTTTAAAGAAAAAGGTGCCAAAATTTACACATTGGAAATTGATGAATTTAAAGGGCACGATTGTTTTGGTACCTATAGCAGCTACCTTAAACTATTTGGAGAACATGAATTTAAAGATCAAATAATTAGAGTACCATTCGTCGGCTTCATATTTAAAGTAGAAGATGAATACAAATCGACATATCTTGACTCTTCTATTGGTGCAATTCTTAGTTTTAGTTCAGAAGTAATTGAAATCGCACGCATATCAAAAGTCTCTGAATTCTTTTTCCTTAATTTCTATAAAATAAGAGATAAAATAACGAATCTATTATTTGACCAATACAAATACTTTAAGGAAGAAGTATTGGATTGGGAATTAGATGAAGAAGAAGAATTAGAATATCCAGTTATCCAGACAACGGAAGAAGTTCGTAAGCTAGTAGAGTACAAATCAATCCACTTTTATGAGACGGACAACAGAATAATGATACAATTAGATGGTGACTGTAGTTGGGATCCAGAACATGGATTTACATTTAGAATTAATGAAAATCTAGAAATTGAAGAAGTTCATTAGTATATCATGTTCTAAAAAAAAAGAATCGAGTAGGTAAAGGGGACTCTCAC
>CALKJD010000078.1 GCA_937995755.1 uncultured Saprospiraceae bacterium
TTTGATTTAATATCATGATCGTTTTTATTTTTCGAAGTCAAGTCAACATCGTGAACATTCATGATACTTGGCTTTTTACTGATTATGATAATTTGATTTAATATCATGATCGTTTTTATAACATAAAAGATCGCAACGGTATAAAGAGTTATGATACTATACATATCAACTATTATTATATCTTTGCTTAATATATATATAGTATGACATTCAAGCAATTAGGTTTAAACGAGCCAATCCTTAAGGCGCTCGTAGACAAAGGGTACGAAACTCCAAGTCCAATACAAGCAAAATCGATTCCTATCCTATTAGATAAAAAGGATTTACTCGGAGTTGCGCAAACAGGTACAGGTAAAACAGCCGCTTTTGCAATTCCTATCATCCAGCATATAATGAACGATGCTGCCAATGAAACTGGAAAAAAGAAGATAAAAGCTCTAGTAGTAACTCCTACAAGAGAACTAGCTATCCAGATCGCAGATAATTTTATAGACTATACCAAGTATGCTCGTAGCATATCTACCACTGTGATTTTTGGTGGTGTAAAGCAAGGAAAGCAAACTGCTAGACTAGCTAAAGGAGTAGATGTACTAGTTGCCACTCCAGGAAGGCTTTTGGATCTGATCAATCAGAGATTTATATCTCTTAGCGATGTGAAGTATATTGTACTTGATGAAGCAGATCACATGTTAGATATGGGATTCATCCATGATGTACGTAAGATCATCAAGCTTTTACCTCCCAACAGACAATCACTATTGTTCTCGGCTACGATGCCTAAGGATATAGTTGAAATCTCTCAAACTCTCCTCGGAAACAAATTTGAAAGAGTAACTATCAAGCCTGACCAAGCTACTGCTGAAAGAGTAGAGCAAGCAGTCTACATGGTTACAAAAAAGCATAAAGGTGAGTTATTAGAGCATATCCTCAATGAGAAAGGCCAAGTGTCTACCCTAGTCTTTTCTAGGACCAAGCATGGCGCCAATAAGATCGTTAAGGTGTTAAATAAATCTGGTTTTAAGGCGGAAGCGATTCATGGTAACAAATCTCAAGCCTCTAGACAAAAGTCTCTTAAAGAATTTAAAGAAGGAAAGATCCATATCCTCGTAGCTACAGATATAGCAGCTCGTGGAATCGATGTAGATGATCTCGCATTAGTGGTAAACTATGATCTCCCTAACATACCTGAGACGTATGTACACCGAATCGGTCGAACAGGAAGAGCAGCAGCTAGTGGGATTGCACTTTCATTCTGTAATGGAGAAGAGAGAGCATTTCTAAGAGACATACAGAAACTTATCAAGCAAGAAGTACCTGTAATCACGGAGCACCCATATGTAGATACTGCTCCAGAGCCGTCAAGCAAAGACATAAAAGCGGCAAAAGCTAAGAACAATAGAGGAAGGTCTCAAGGTCGATCTAGCAGAGATGAAAGAACCGCACCTAAGAAGAAAAGACCAAATAAACGTAGAGACGATAATAGATCAGAGCGCTCAGAAGGAAAAAGAGAAGATAGGCCAAGAAGAGATGATCGTAGAAGTAAACCTCAAGGTGAAAGATCTGAAAGAAGTAACTCTGACCAAAAACCAAGAGATAGCAAACCGACTAATAAGCGAAGAAACGATAGAGACGGTAAGCCAAGAGAAGATAGAAAAGATCAAAAGCCAAGATCATCAAAACCAAATGATAGATCTAAAGATACTAAGCCAGGAAATAATGCGCCTAGAAAGAAAAAATCTAAAGATGGCTTATCTAAAACAGAAAGAAAATTCAGAGAAGGTCAAAAAAAGACATCTGATTACAAAGGAAGATACAGACCAAAAGGTACAATGTGGGAACTAGATTAACAACCACACTTATCTCACTCCTTTTTCTTTAAAAAAGATACAATGAAGGATTTCATCTTATGATGGAATCCTTTTTTTTATGACTAGTACTAATCTTGCTTTCACAATTAGATTAATTGCCCATTTTATCAAAACAATGTTGCTTTTCGATATCATATTTGATTTATCTTAGTTCCTCTATACTTAAACTTTGCATCATCTATCAAATAACCCTAACAGGATTATGCTTAATACATTGACCTATGAAAAGATCATACCTACTACTACCGTTTCTGCTGATTGGTCAATTATTAGTATCACAATGCACTTATTTAGCATACGACGGATTTGATTATATCCAAAACACTACTTTAGAAGGACAACAAGGAGGAAGCGGTTGGTTAAGTCCATGGAACGTACAGAATTCTGATACTACAATTCCTGGTTACCAAATCGATAATAGTAGTGGATCATTGGTTTACAATGGTTTACAAACATTTGGTCGACACATAAGTGGAGGCCAATCATACCTTACAGCTGGGCGTAGTCTCAATGTAGATTACGATGGTCCTTTCACTAATTATATTACACAGTACGGTAACGGTATTGGATCACTCACTGGAGATACTTTGTATTATAGTGCTGTAATGAACAAAAATCAGGATGGAGCAAACATTTTCTTTGGTATGCATAATGCTGGTGTGGGCTGGTGCACTAACTGTGCTAGTCAACAAATTAGCGTTGGATTTTTTGGAGCTAATTCAACCGTAGGTGGACAAGAAATGTGGTCGCTCAATGTCAACGGTAACATTATGAATAGTGCTACGCCTATCGTTCTTAATCAAAATTACTTTTTTGTTGTACGTGTAATATTTAATACCACGGATACTGAAATTGACTTATTTATAGACCCTACCAACTTAGGTACTAGCGGAGCACCAGCAAACTCAACACTTAACTTTACACAAAATTCGAATTTTGCATTATCACAAGTTGCAGTCTACTTGGGGGGACAGCCTGAATCTGCAGCGATAGATGAAATTCGCTTTGCAGAAAGTTATTCTTGTGTGGCTCCGGATAACACAGTTACAGTCAATCAAGCACCTACAGCCGCATTCACATATACACCATCTTCAGGAATTAGCCCTTTTCTCGTCACTTTAGATGGTTCAATTTCATCTGACCCAGAAGGGAATATCACAACTTACGAATGGCATTTTGGTGATGGAAGTCCTTCAGAATTTGGAGTTAGTACTACTCATACTTATTCTAGTATTGGAGAATTACCAATTACACTTACTGTGACAGACGATATAGGTCAGCAACATAGCTTTATTAACTATGTCACAGTCCTAGACGCCAACAACTCATTCCCTTGCCAAACTACTGTAAATTCGATCTCTAGGCCTACTTGCACGGACAATTATGGCAGCATAGAAGTATTTGCCAATGATGCCTCATTTAACTTAAGAAATAGCAGCAACGCTTCGATGCCAATTTCCAACGGCACACAATTTCTCAATTTACCTCCTGATGAATATACATTATATGCTCAAGGCAACAGTGGTAATGGTTGCTTAGATACTATGCACTTAGCTATGAAAATAGACAGTAGTGCATGTAGTGGATGGTCACCATCAGAATGTAGTTTAGCCATTGGAAGCAATATATCATCATTGGTAGATTGGGGTGTGGAGCGTCCAATGCGTAATAGATTTAAGCATGTTAGGAATGGCATCATTCCTTATACAGAAAATTGCTTTTGTTGGACTATTGGAGATATTAATGAATTGCAATTTGACAGTAATGGCTATCCAACACATATACCTCAGGCTACATCCTCTGGGAATACTCAAGTGAGATATGTAATTTCATCTGATGGTGGAAACCTTCAAGAGGATAGTACATATGTACTACTGATGGATGGTCAAGGTACTTTCGAACTCAATGGAAATGTTACCATCATATCCCAATCGACTAATCGAATTGAATTTTCTGTTCATGATTCCAACAATTATGTATTAAACATTTTGACGTCGATAGAGGCTGATCATTTACGCAACTTTCGACTTTTACGAATTCAAGATGAATTAGAGGACTTGGATGCTAATCCATTTTACGATGTCTTTTTAGATAAAATTGCTCCTTTTGAAATGATACGCTACATGGACTGGGGATTGACAAATAACAACCCCATTTCTGATTGGTCTAATCGAGCGAGCGAAAGTTTCTTTACCTATAGCCAGAACGTGGGTGTACCCTATGAAACCATGATCAATTTAGCCAATCAAACTAAAAAGGATGTTTGGATATGCGTTCCACATATGGCTGACGATAATTTTATAATAGAAATGGCAACGTTGTTTAGGGATAATCTTGATGATGGCATTATCATTTATTTAGAATATAGTAATGAAGTGTGGAATTGGATTTTTGACCAAGCACATTATAATGAAGAAAATAAACCGGCCAACTTAAACTATGGTAGAGCAATGGCAGAAAAGGCTGGAAATGTATTTAGAATTTGGCATTCTGTATTTGGAGACCAGAAGTGTAAGGTCAAAAGGGTTCTTGGACTACAAGGAACAAACAACAACCTCAACAGTGAAATCATGTCTCAACTAGGCCAAAACGAATGGGACTATGGATCTCCAACTGCCTATTTCGGTTTAGACCATAGTACTAATGGAAATCCAATTTTAAATGGCAGTAGTACTTATCAAGATGTAATGCAGAATGCTCAAAATAATTGGGACGCAACAAAATCATTATTGAAACAAGATTTTGACAACATCCATTTATATGATAAAGGGATCATACATTATGAAGGTGGTCAACACTTCGTCGGTAATTCATTTGGAATACCTTACGATTATCAGCAAGCTATGTGGGATGCTCAAGGCTCTATAGAGATGTATAATATGTATGATACTGTATTGGACACTATACGATCGTGGGGAAGCACATTGTTTGGAAACTTCAGTTTAGCCACCGAACAAGAGAGTGTCTATGGCTCTTGGGGCGTACTACCTGGAATAGATGCGGAGGAACCTTATCTGATATCTGCGCCTAAATATCAGGCCTTACTTGATAATGGTAGAGATAGTATATGCATCAATCTACTTCAGTGGAACGGAAACGAAAACGAATGGTGGAGTAACGTGTGCAATTGGACACCTACCCAACTCCCAACAACAAACTCAAATGTAGAAATAGTCTCAGGCCAACCCAATGACCCCAAAGTTGATGTGAACGCTTATGCAAATTCAGTCAAAGTGTCTATCAACGTATTATTAGAAATATTAACTCCCTATACCCTAAATATAGAACAGTAATAGACTACATTGATAAATCGTAAATAATACATACTGATCAATGTAATACAAAATCAACTGCATAAAAAAAGCCCATTAACAACGTTAATGGGCCTATATAGTCTTAAAAACTAAATGCTAGTACTAAAGTACTTCTACATTTACTGCATTTAATCCTTTTCTTCCTTCCTCTGTGTCATAAGACACTTTGTCTCCTTCAGCGATTGAACTACCGTTTAATCCATTTACATGAA
>CALKJD010000079.1 GCA_937995755.1 uncultured Saprospiraceae bacterium
TTAATGGCAAAAGTTTTATCCCCATCATTCTTACCATAATCGTGGTCATCCCAAATCCCAATGATAGGCGTACTAGACAGCAATTTTTGATACTCCTTATTCGCTAATTGCTGATCATACTTTTTCTTTAATACTGCTGGATCATCACTATCCCCATAGATCATATCTCCCAACCAAATCCAAAGATCGACATCGTTAGCCACTACATATTTCCACATCGGTTGAGGTTCATCTTCGTCACTGCAAGAGCCAAAAGCTATTCTACTCAGAGTTTTAGTTGTATCTATTGATTTGAGGTCAACCCTCTTACTAACCACAATGTTCTCAGGCTGCGATTTACAACCTACTACCCCCAATACTAATGCTATGATTAATGCTCTCATGTTCCTTCTATTAATTCACAAAGATAAACCAAAAAATAAAGCTCAGCTAAATATTACTTTAACTGAGCTTCATCTTTATATTATGATATGGCTTGATTTAACTAAGTGTACCAAAATCTAATGTGGCACACAAGACGCCTCCCACTAATGCTAATGTAATCAACCAATACCCTACGTGAATCAGGTTATATCTCCAACTCTTTCTTTCAAATAGACTATTAGTGGCTATGATTGGAAATACAAATAACAATGCTGTAATTACGCCATGCAGAGCTCCATGTCCAAAAGTGCGAAAGTTACCTCCAAACTCCGTCATTAATCCATTGAAAGTATTCATAGCCGAACTTCCAGATTCCTTAACTTCTGGCATCATCATAGAGAATGCTCCGTATTGATGTATCACGATTCCTGTAAGAGAAAATGAAATGAAGATTCCACACAAATAAGCAAGAGAAAGGATCTTTACCATATTGCCACCTTCGAGGTCTTCTTTGGTAAAGTTATTTTCTTCCATCCAAGCGTTACCCGCTAGCATAGGACTATAATATATAGATCCCACTATAAGTGGTATAAGTGCTGTAATAAAATACATGTAAAAATTGACTGGCATTTTGTTCTGATTTTGATGAATAAGTAATAATACAAAAGTTGTTTTACCAAATATAGTAAATATATCAATCGTATTTCATTTTGATTCCCTGTTTGAATATCACTAGACCCAAAAAAAGGCTGCACTCCATTGAGTACAGCCTTACAAGCAATTCATCAGATCTTGTATTAGATAGACCGATTAGTCCACTACTATAAATTTCTTTTTCAAGGTTACTCCTGCTTTATTCACATCCACTATATATTGCCCTGCAGCTATTTTATCAGTACTTAGTTCACTTCTTACATCTGTAGCTTTCATAGTCTGTATCAAGTTACCTGACAAGTCAAAAACAGTAATATCTCCACCTATCATCTCTTGAGGAATTTCAATCATCAACTGTGAATCAGCCGTTGCTGGATTTGGATATACTTTCATATCTTCCAATGAGACATCTACTCCACTCATCACTTTATTCATTCCATCTGAATCTATCTTAGATATTATGTCTTGAATCTGATCTAGTCTCATATCACCCGTCAGTGCCGCTACTACAAATTCATCCTCGGTTGTAATTAAAGCTACAATCTCATGAATTACATCATTTGTTTCATCTATAAGAATGGACACTTTATTTTCTTTATCTCGCACTCTTACCAACTCTTCAAATTCGTCACCCAAAGCATTTAAGCCTCTTTTGTATTCGGATTGACTATTATGTAATGAGTCTATTTTTATTAAAGTAAAAGATGTAATTCCGCTTAAAAAACTTTTGGCATCTTTAACAGGAAACTCTTCATCGGATTCCAAATCATCTGGAACGATTGCCGCTGCATATTGAAATAATTTTCCTGACACTTGTACTACTGTGGCTTTTTCATTTTCTAAATGATTAGAAAAATATTTGTCTACTGCATTCTGAGCAGATAATTGAAATGATATAAATACGCATATAATTAGTGATAGATATTTCATTGTATTAGGTTTATGTGTGTTTAAATTAACTATTGGAAATAATGGTAACAAAGTAATGTGGGATTCTTAGATTTTACTTTTCGACTCCCTTTGTCTGCAGTACACCATGATGACGCCAACTCCTAAATAAATGTTACATGATGTTAAAAAAATCAAATTAGAAAAAGACAAAAACACATCTAACAGATTGAATAACAACACATTGAGAATTAATAAAAATTAACAGAATTTTGAAACTTCCTAACCTTCTTGACGAAATAAAGAGCTGTAGAGTCTGTGAAGAACATCTTACAATGGGATGTAACCCCATACTTACTGCTGGAGTGAAAAGTAAAATAATTGTTATTGGTCAAGCTCCTGGACGCATTGTACATCGCACGCACATAGCTTGGAATGATAAAAGTGGAGATAGATTAAGAATGTGGATGGGAGTTAATAAAGAGACCTTTTACGACACCGCCAAAATATCATTAATACCTATGGGCTTTTGCTATCCTGGCTCTGGTGATCGTGGCGACCTCCCTCCAAGAAAAGAATGTGCTCCACTATGGCATAATCAACTACTTACTTTATTACCTGAAGTAAAACTCATTATACTTGCCGGTGCTCATGCGCAAAAATACTATCTAGCAAAAAATAAAAAAAGAAACCTTACACTCAATGTCCAGCATTATGCTGAGTTCCTCCCCCTATACTTTCCATTGCCGCATCCATCTGGCAGAAATAATATCTGGCTCAAAAAAAACCCTTGGTTTGAAGAAGAAGGAGTACCGCATTTACAACATCTAGTATGTGAAATACTCAAATAAAAAAATAGTGCTATTTTACCTTTAGTAATATTTAGCTGCGTTTTATTGACATAATTTCTTACTAGAACTAGATGTTACTAACAATAGTTAGATTCATTTTTCGTCAACACCCACTATGTACTATTATAGTGCAGGTCGAACCTTACAATTTACAAAAAGTAGATTAACAAAAATGAAAAATCATCAAGTAGAAATACTCTGTCCATTCGCTCACCCATACAGTCGACTTATTCATTCACTATAACTATTCGAAATATGTCAAGCTACATTTATGGTATTAAAACACTCCAAACCATAAAAAATGAAAAAGTATTTGTTCATTATAACAGTAATGTTGCAACCCATATTTGCGATTAGCCAATCTATAGAAGTAATCGGCAATCTCAAAGTTGTAGAAATGGATATGGCCAACACAGAAAATCATCTTGTAGTAAAACAACCAGACGGAACATTAGCTACACGATTGGTCTCATCGTTGCCATCACCAGAAGATACAATGCGTACCCTACAAAGCGATCTATTATTAACCTCGGCATTATGCAACTGTAGTAGTCTGCCACCTGCGATGATACAATCATTACTAGATAATGGATACTCATTTCAAGATTTAATTAATTTTAATACACCTCCTGCAGATTTACTAGCAAGTGGGTTTACTGTAGAGGATTTATTCAATGAAGGTCAGTCACCACTTGACCTGTTTAACGGAGGTCTCCCTGCAAGCACCTTATATGGACAAACATATGAAGGTGGATTAATATTTTATCTAGACACTTTGGATATTCATCCTTCATTTGAAGGCCTTGTATCGGCCCCATATGATCAAAGTTCTGGCTCTAATTGGGGATGCTATGGTGCTGAAATTCTAGGTGCCGATGGTACAATAATTGGCACAGGTAATCAAAATACAGCAGATATTAAAGCTGGCTGTTCGTCATCAGTTATTGCCGCAGTTATTTGCGCCGATTTGGATTTAAATGGATTTATAGATTGGTTTTTACCTTCTAAGGACGAATTATCAGAAATGTCTTTAAACATAGGAAATGAAGCACCATTCCCAAATACAAATATTGGAGGTTTTGCTTCTGATTGGTACTTAAGTTCTTCCGAGTTCAGTGCTAATAATACGTGGGGTAGAAATTTAGGATCTAATATTATTGCCAACTTCAGCAAATTAAGTAACGACCATGTCCGTGCAATACGTGCATTTTAAATTTCAACATAAATCGTAAACATTCCCCTTCACTAAAACATAAACCATAACCAGCCTATCAAATCATACATTTTACAAAATTATTTAGCGTTACTAATCAGTCGAATACATTGAACTGTGAATCTAGTTCTATAATATAATTAACGATTCATCCGCATCGTCCAACTACTCATTGTTAATAGTGAAAAGAAGTACTGTTGCTTATATTCAAAAATAAAACCAATTATACAAAATCCAAAAAATCAAACTTATGAAATCAATCTTAGTAATCCTTTTCTCCATTCTACTATTGACCTCTTGTGGTAGCGATACGAATATTACAAATACTGATCCTGGAGACGGTGACAACACTAACGGAGCACAGATATCACAGTCCGACTTCAATAACATAGTGCCTCCATGCGCAGATCAATCCAACACGGTCAACCTTCCAGAAGCAATGACCATAATGAGTAACTATTCTCAGCATGAAGCTACCTCAGAAATATTCTCTTCTTTACAGTTTAGCAAAAGTCTATTGACTAACCTTAGCCAAGCTATATTACCCCCCATATCAGCCAGTTATGCAGAAGTAGATGATATCACTGTATATCCTGACAGTAAAGCGTATGACTGGAAAATAGGCCCAGACACCTACAGATATATAATAACTGACGAAGGATATCAAATACTGTTTTTCAAAGACTCAAACCAAATTGGTGACTATAATCAACTTTTATATGTAGAACAATCAGAAGATTGCAACAATTTCGAATATGTGCAGTTTGCTATCAAAGACGATGGTGAAGAGATGAAAGGTGAGAGAGTTTTTAGAATTAGATATAAAGATAATGGAGCTTTCTCTGATATACAGTTTGGAGCAGACTTAGGGGATCCTGAAAGTGAAGATTATTATATGAGAACGTTCAATGACTTGTCCGGAGATATGAAAATAACTGTCAATAATGAAATCGTAAGAAGTTACTTATGGCAATCAGACGGAAGTGGCAGTTACAATATTTTCGAGAATGGAACTGTAGTTGATAGTGGATTATGGAGTTTCTAACTATCTTTCAATGTAAAATACTTAAATATTGTGCTCACAATCTATAGATATTTCCAAATACTACTCTTGCTCCTGATATGCTTACCTAGCGTATCTGGGCAGGAGTATTATAATATTCCCTTGTCATCTGCAAAGTATTTTGACAATAATATAACCTACAGCGCAGCAATAGACACAACTGACATTCTCTGGGTTGGCACCGACAAAGGATTATACAGATTTGATGGTGGCCAGTCGATCAATGCCAAACTAATTCTTAAAGGTTGGTCTGAACTCTCGAATGCATTTATCAATAAAATCGAATGTGACAAATACAATAAATTATGGATTAATACAAAAACCCAAGGAGTAGCAGTTATCGACCTTAATACAATGCAATGCACTCGTATAGCTCTCACTAATAAGATTGGAGCCAAAATATTAGACTACAACTTACAATCGCTCGTCATAGATGACAGATATGCCTATGCATCCCTTTGGACGAGCAGTGATATAAATGGAGGACTACTTAAAATAGACTTAACAAAATATACAACGAACATTACTGAATTAACCAATGTGATCGTACCAGGAAAATTACACATTGACAAAACTGACAATGACTACATATGGATTACTGGAGAATCACTCACTAAATATGACACGAGGACAGATAAGTATACAGAGATAGAGTATGATAACACAATCAATGCTGAGCATTTGGTAAGCATTACTGAAAATGGTAGAGGCCAATTATTTATTGTATTCAAAAAAATAACAAACAACAGAAGAACTAAAATATTGCTTTACAATAAAGAGAAAAACATTTGGCTCTCAAACGATACTGTAGATGAACTAGATTACTCTATCAACTACATTAAGATGTACAATGATAGCTTACTACTAATCACTACTAGTGACGACATACAGTATGAGATGTACGACACTTACAACAATATAATGGTTGACTGGGATCTAAAAGATGATATGCTGAGAAGCGAAGGGTCCATTACAAAACTTAAGAATGGCGACATGGTAATATCTGGTCGCAATACTAATTATCTAAAACAAACTCAGAACGCCTATGGTATCATACCTATAGAGCCCAGCACAAACAGCGAAATATCAAACTATGGCAATGGCCATTATCTTGGCAACCAATACGTCTTTCCAAAGATTGGGCACAGATCGTATTACTTAGCAATAGATACCAATAGCCTTATCGTCACTCAAAAAAAAATAGATAAACAATATGATTACCGAGCATTCTACAAAATAGACAATAAGAAGTCGCTAGCTGTAGCAAGAGATGCGATAGTCACAATAGACCATAGCACAGGTTCAGTTACTTTACTAAAGTCCATCGAAGAGTATATTCCAGACGAGAAGTCTACCAAAGTATTCTACAATAGTTGCGTGGATATAAATAAAAATATTTGGATATCCACATCACACAATTCTGTTTTAAAGTATTCAGTCTCCTCTGGAAAAATAACTGATTACAAAATGCCAAGCTACGATAAAGAGGCTTCAATTTACGTATTTGATATAACTGCTGATTCAATTGGAAATATTTATGCCGCAGGTCGTTATGAAGTGTTTTATAAAAGAGTATCAGAAGAAACGTTTACTCCTCTAAAAGAAAAATTCAAAAACATCGAACTTCCTGCCAATTTAATACCATTTAGTATCTCCTCTACCAAAAAAAATGAAATTATTCTTGGTACTTGGGCTAAGGGTGCATACAAAATAAATACAACTACATCTAAAGTATTGAGAATCGGACCTCAAATAAATAACAATCCAATTACTTGCATAAGGCCTCTTACTGATAATAAATTCTCGCTTCTAGCTAATGATTACTTAGCGATATACAATAGCATAAATGACGAGTATAAAATCCTAATGAAAAAAGATGGAGTTACAACCTTACCTCTCCGTAATCCAGCTACTATAAAAATTAGAGGAAGAGAAGCTATTTCATTCAATGGAACATTTAGAACATTTAACGTTGATAGCTTACTTCATGGCCGAAATCAAAAAATATTTATTTCAAGATTCGCAGCAAACGGAATAACACACACCATAAATGATAACATCTCACTCAATCACAATGAAAACAATATAGAAATTAACTATGCCTTATCCGAATATGATATTTATAACCAAGTAAGATATCGATACGCGCTCTACCCTAACAATAACGAATGGGTTGATGTAGATAGTAAAAAAGAATTAATGTTCACCAATATGGATCCAGGGCAATATTCATTAAGGCTACAATCTACTAACATTGACGGATTTTGGATAGAAAACATCACCACCACTAATTTCGAAATTGCCCCCCCTTGGTTTGGTACACTTTGGTTTAAGGCCTTATTAGCTTTATTAATGATCACAATTATTGGGTCATTCATCAAATTCTACATCAAGTACCAAAAGAAGAATCTCGAATACGAAAAACGGTTTGCGCAATTAGAAACAATGATACTAAAATCTCAGATGAATCCGCATTTCATATTTAATAGTCTGAATTCCATCCGATACCTTTTCATGAAGGACCAAAAGGACAAAGGGCTGAAGTACATAACAAAATTCGCAAAACTATTAAGATCAACATTACACCACGGCGAACACTCACTGGTTAGGCTTAGTGAAGAAATAGAACTTACTGAATTATTTATCGACTTGGAACAACTTAGATTTGAAGGTAAATTTGAATACATAGCTAACTTTGAAAGCAATGAAGAATGGAAAAACTTAAAAATACCACCATTTGTAATACAGCCCCTTGTGGAGAATGCGTTTTGGCATGGACTCAGTCAATCAACGAGTGCAGAAAAAACACTTAAAATAAAAATAGAAAAATCAGAATCAGATTGGCTAATACATGTCGAAGATAATGGTGTAGGAATGGGCAATAGTAAGTCGTCAGATGATATGATTGTAGGCAAGAAAAAATCTTATGGTCTCTCACTCATTAAGGAACGATTTGAACTGATTAATAAAACACAGAACATTCAATATTACATTGACATCAAATCAAATAATGAGTCTTCCGGCACCAATATAACTATAAGGATAAAACCTATTTCATGAAACTAAAAGCTATAATAATAGATGATGAATTGCATAGCCGTGAGACGACTACCATGATGCTAACAGCTATAGATAACAACATAGAGGTGATAGCAGAGATCGACAACGCCGTAGACGGAGCTAAATCCATTAATGATCATAATCCAGATATCGTATTCCTAGATATACAGATGCCTATGATGAATGGAATCGAGATGCTGGACTATATCCCAAAATACAAAGGCGAAATCATATTTATTACTGCGCACAATCAATATGCCATAGAAGCATTTAAAAAAGGCGCGATACATTACATACTGAAACCAATTGACCCTGATGATTTAGAAGTCGCAATAAATCGTGTTAAAGATGCTATAGTAAATCATAAACAGAAATCCGATGGCAACTGGCTATCACTTAGTACTCAAGAAGGATGGATCGTAATAAAAAAATCAAATATCCTCAGATGTGAATCTTACAAGAACTATACTACCATAGTAACAGCTAAAGCCTCTCATACCATAAGTAAGACATTAAAGGAAGTAGAAGCCACCTTGTCGCCGAATCAATTCTATAGGGTACATAATAGTCATGTCATTAATATAGAAGCAGTAGATAAAGTCTTGAAAACTGATGGAGGAAATGTATTACTTACAAATTCTGATCTTATTCCAATATCAAAAGGAAAAAAGAAAGAATTTTTCGAATGGTTTCAAGAAAGAATAGAAAGTATATAGATTTTTACGAGTCAAAGTAAAATCCAACTATTCTATTTTCTTTTTAGAAACCAACTATATCGGAAAAATTATAATTCTCCAAAACTATCATGTTACGAAACTTTAAATGTCAAATACTTTTAATATGCAATACGCAATTAACTAAATTTACCATTTAATTGATATTTAATTTGCACCAATGGTACGATTGCAGTATATTAGTGTCATATTCATAACTAATTGCGTCAATAAAGATTGTTTGTAATTGAATATCGGAACACTTCAATTCTTTGAGACTACGTGTTTTTATTAAAATACAGCTGAAGAACATACGCTATGTAATAAGAATAGTGATTTTCTATAGAGCTAATAGTTTCAATCAATTTCTGAATTCGTATTTCACTTACAATACATGTCTACACATTGATTCATACAAATATCATATGTATTATGGAGCCACCATACCTGACAAAGGCAAAAGGTTACATAAATCTTTTGCCTACCGCTAAAAAAGATATCAATAAATAGTCTCTCAGTATTCTGATACTGGTGCGCATGACTAATAAGTACTGCACAATAAATAAGAACAAAAGTGAGGCGTAAGTTTGAAAATAGAAGTTTTTTTTGAATTGCTTTATAATTTATTTGCATTCAGACATTCTTTAAATTCAAACATTAATTTGATCTCTTAGTAAAATATATAATGGGTAGCAAGATTATTTCTTGTTGCCCATTACTTTTTCTAATAACTCTTGATTTTAAAAAGATCGAATCGATTGAAAACTACATAAAAGCCTTTTCATTTCTACAAAAAAACTATAGACGTAGATATTCGTATTATGAAAATGGGTAGCAAAACTATTGTCTTACTACCCAGTATTTTATTCTTTATTAGTTCATACTAAAATCGAAAAACATATCCTGCATGTAACCCTGCAAGATTGTACCTCTGCTCTATTGTTGGATCTACAGTAGAAAACTTGCTAGGATAATATCTAAATCTTGCCGACAACTGGATTGAGCTCCTCTTAGATAAATGTTTTCCAAAATGAAAGCCTCCAAAATAACTCATTCCAACTTTAGTCTCCTTTGTGGTCACTTCTGACAATTCTGCATAGTCATTAGTATCTCTAAATATCAAACCTGATCCACTTGTACGCAAGTTAAATTGAACACCAACTTCCGCTCCTGCATAAAAGGATCCTGTTATTGGAATTTCGTATCCAATGGCTACTGGAATATCAATCAAATGAAGATAATAATGTTTCTCTGATCTTCCTGTATACCTAGTCTCTGATATTACATCACCATAGATAGCTGTAACCGTATCACCCGTCATAGATGTAGTAATAGAGATCAAACCTCTCATCGTATCCATCTCTATATAGTCGTACTCCTCATTCATTTGCTCTGCGATACGTGTGTATGCCGCTCCTCCTCTAACGTACAGCGGATTACTACCTTTACTAATCTTAGCATGTAAGCCGATCTGTATTGCTTCTTTACTCGTCTCATTACGATCCCTCAAATCAAATACGGAATTACTGCCGCCAATATTTTCAAGATTTTTCATAGGCTTCATCACTCCCACTTCTGCTAACAAAGCAATATTCCATGGTATTCGATAACTAAATGATGGACACTCCGGCTCCGCCAATCCAGGCAAAGTAGCCATTGAAACCACTTGACTTTCTACTATATCTATTGGCAGTAATGATATCGCTGATCTATTCTTAACTGCAGAATTGACTATACCAACTTCCTTATTGATTACAGTTCTATCGTTCACGATCGTATTGGCACTATTTGATACCCTTACTGTAGAGGTAGTTGAAATAAATTGAGATGGTTCTGAATTCGCTTCGATTACTTTGCTTGCATCCAGTTTTTTTCCAGTGTCATTTGTCACATAGTCAACTTGTGTATCTACTTCTACATACGAAATATCACTAGCAATAATAGAACCAGTGACTTCAGTAGTTGCTACGATTTCTTCAATCTCATCATTGACCACTACATCAACAATAGCTATTTCTTCCTTAGCTTTATTCTCACCAATTGCTTCATCGTGCTCCGCCACTAATAATGAAGAACCATTATTATTACTATTCCAGTTATCGTCAGTCAAAATTGATGAACCAGAATCTTCAATGTAATTTCCTTTTGAAGTGTTTACAAAATAGTATAAGCCTACTACCAACAAGGACAGTAAGGCTATACTAGTAAGCAACCACCATGCTATTTTTTTCTTTGGCTCCAGCGCAACTGGTATACCTAGACTAGCAATCAGCGCATCTGTATCTACCGCCGCGGAGTCATGCAGAAAAGATTCACTAATATGTTTTTCAAAATTATTATATTTCATTACTATTTATATTTCCATTAGATACATACCTCAAGGAGTATCCAATATTTTTCTATTATTTAAATTAACTCGTTGCTACTATTTTTTTTTTCACATTTACTCCAACACCATTTTCAGATTGTAGCATATCAATCAATCTACTTCTAGCTCTAGAAAGTGAACCTCTAGAACTACCTTCAGTAATTCCTAACATCTCACCCACTTCTCTATGGTTATACCCTTCGATCACAACCAAGTTAAATACAATATAGAGACTTTCTGGTAAGCGCTTCAAGAGATTTAATATTTCCTCTTTCCCTAGATTGCTATATGCGTCTGGCACTTCTGACATCTGCATATCACTGTTTGGAGATTCATCAACAAAGTAAACAGGATGTACTTTTTTGGCAAATGCTAAAGAACAATTGACTGCAATTCGCTTTAACCATCCTTCAAACGATCCTTTACCGCTATAGCTATTTATATATTTAAAAACATTAATAAAAGTCTCTTGCAATGCATCCTGCGCTGAGGCTGGATCCTTAGTGTATCGACGACAAATAGCCATCAGCCGTGGTGCGTAAGTACGCACCAGGCATGATTGGCCTTGAGCATCTCCACTCTTACATCTTGCTATGAGCTCTTCTGTTGTCAATTAAGTTGTTGTTTTGTTTCATTACTTTATTACTCCTACTGTTATTATTATAACTCTATCGTTTTATGTGCTATGATACAATCAGTATCAAAATGAGTTACGATCACATAATACTGTCCTGAAGGCATTGAGTTTTCTTCATTGATCCCACTCAAATCATTTTCTAATAATGGATCTGCCTCTAAATCATAAATTGCAACTTCACCTACATTGCATTCATAGCATTCAGCTGTAGGAATAAGTTCTATATTAATAAACCCATCTTCGCAGTCATCACAACTTGGTGAAATACCATCTGCTACTAAACCATCATATCGCGGCAATAAAATCTCTTGTTCGGTAAAGCAAAATTGATCTGAAATTAATACTAGACCAAAGTATCCATGTATAAGCGGATTGATTTCTATGGCAAAATTATTTGGGCTTAAAGATTCCCCACTTTCTTGACTATAATAATCTACTGCAACTGAACCATCAATCTGCATTATATAATTAGGAAAGCTGCATTCGAGCGAATAGAAAAAATCTTGTTGCTCTTGAACAAACACATCTAGACATCTATTTTCTGAACAACCTTGGCTATTAGTTATATCAAAACAATACGACCCAGTCTGATTAATTTGTACAAAATTATTATATTGCTCTCCTTCAAACTCAATACTATAATCACCCAAATTTGGAGAAATTGAAAGTTGAGTTACTCCACATTCTTGGAATATCTCAAATTCAGGAATACCTCCTAATTCTACAATATCAACAATAGAAACTACAGTACATCCATTTGTATCTGTAATAATTACTTCATATACTCCAGGACCTAAGTCTTCAGTTACCACTTCTGTAGATATCGTCTCTCCACTAGGTCCAGTAACTAAATACATGTATGGAGAAGTACCACCATATGGATTTGATTGTATATATCCATTGTTCATGTCGCATGAAGAATTTGCTACCGCCAATGAATCTGCCAATGCGGTAAATCCAAATTCTACACAGCTAATTTCTTGACAACCTTCAGCATCTGTAACAGTTACACAATATAGACCACCTGAAATATCATTATTAACTTGTTCTACAGATCCATTATCCCATTCATAGGTTACATCTCCATTAGCATCTGTAACATCTACTCTAGCAAAGTATGAATCAATAACACATGGATCAGTTAGAAATCCTGTTGAAGTCGCAATGATCATATCACATCCTCCACACGTATTGAGATCAATAGATGCATCTGTATTTAAATCAAATTCTTGAACACTACTCGCTTCATTTGTAAGATTATTAAAAGCAAAAATACTAGTGGATTCAATCTCTTCACATCCAAATATTGATGTATTGAAACTGTAATTTCCATTTTCATCTGCAAGGTATACTATCGTTTGTTGATCAACTACCACTACTACTGATGCATCAGGAACAGGATTTCCATCACAAAGCACAGTACCTGTAATGAGTCCATTATTGATACTACTTAATGTAATAGGATCCAACTCAGTATCTGTATCAAATGGTCCCACAGTAAATGTAAAACCTTGCTGCTGACAACCTGGATAATAAACTGTAATTGTCAATTCTTTACCCTTAGGCATCTTACCACAAAATCTTCCATCAGAATCTGTGTAATCATAAGCCGTTCCAAATATACCATCAGCTACTACCTCTACTCGTAAATTAGCCGCTTCAACACCACCTCCCAATACAGTACCACATACATGTATCAATGGGAAAGGCGCATCACAATTCCAAAAACTAAAGTGGCTTACTTGGCCTAGGTAGTTATTGCCTTCTCTTGTGGCAAATCCTTCTTCAATCCAAAGACCTTTAGATTCATCAAAAGACCATAATGCTATCTGATCTGGGGCTGCTGTTTGTTGATCTTGCGCTATTGGAAATTGCACAGTAGCTTGAGTACCCTCAGCTAAGTTTAGTTCATTACCATTAGCATCTCGAAGCTCTACAGCTACCATACCTAATGTACCTAATACTCTTGTGTATCCATCTTTATCCTCTGCTAATAGTCCACCTGGCATTACATCTGACAGATCTGGATCATCTGCTGCTATTCTCTTTGCTGTTACTGTTACTAATCCAGTATAGAATTCTCCATTAGAGTTTACTATAGTATTAGCTTCAAAAGTGATGATTCCACCGCCTTGCACTACTATATTACCTCCATTGGCTCCGTTAACTGTTGTCGTTGTAGTCAATCGCAACATTTTAATATACGAATGATTTACATCCGCTTTATCTGGATAGATCCTATCAGAACCCAAAATATATCCTTCTTTGGTAGCCGTGATATAAGTACCATTGGCATCCAAATCTGTATTTCTAAAAACAAATACTCCAAACTCATTCGTCCGAGATGAATTTCCTAAGATATTCACTTCAACATCAGCCATAGGCAAGTCGTTTTCATCGTAGATGTAGCCTACCACATCGGATTCTATCAATTCCTTGATATCTACCTGAGTCACTGGAGTCGTGGTAGTTTCACCTACTTCCTCTATGTCTTTATGACACGAACTTAAACCTACTGATACGAGTACACACAATAGTAAGTAGTGAGATGCCTGCTTCATTGTGTTAACTGTTAATTGCATTGTTATAAATTATAATAGTCAAAAAATAATCACCCACTTTTCTTAGGGTACGCTCTATAGAATGAGCAATAGGACTAAACGTTGCACTCTGATCCAAGAAAAAGCATATTTCTTTGAAAATATATTGTTACCATCAAAACTAGTTACTTCTCAGTCTCCTCTATCAAGATTTCAGCTAGATCCACATTATCTTCTATTAACCTAATGGCTTTATAGATTTTCCATGGTGTAGATCTATTTATCTTCACTTCTATCTTACTGATTTTAATAACCGAGCCATAAGTATCCAGATCAGTACGAATCAACGGTATTTTAAATTCCTCTATGTAATTCAGTGTAGAGGCATCTATATTACCTTGCCCTGTAGCGACTATTCCTGATAATGGCGAATGGGTAAAGCCTACATTCGTGCTAATTGACTTGATTTTATTTATCGCATCATTTAATGCTCTAGTACTGACTACTAAGAGCAAATCTTCCGAACTACTCAGTTCTTTCAAATCGATTAATGATCCTGCAAGAATGTTTTCAATCTTATTATCCGCCTGATCTGCATTATAGGTAATCGTACCTTTCACTGATTTAGCTATCGTCTTAATCAATGGATATGCCAGAGTCTTATCATATGGCAATATGCCCAATAATTTCAACCCTTTCTTATCCAGCCATTTCTTGACGTACGTACGGACTTTGTCCGTCTTCTCTGGTATTACTTTATTGATAATGACACCTATAATAGGCACATTATGCTCTCTAAATAGTGAAGCACTTAGATTAAGCCTATCTATTGTATTCCCTATACCACCTTCTACTATGATCACCACTCCAGCATTGATCAGCTGCGCTACACGAGCATTAGACAAGTCAGCTACACTTCCTACGCCAGGGTGCCCTGTTCCCTCATATATAACGATATCGTTAGTTTCGGATAGTACTTTCTCTGCATTAAGTATCTTTTTATCTAATGGGTACTTTTCTGGAGCGTCGAGATAGATTTCTGTAGCACCTTTCCCTAATATGACTGGACTATGAATCTCTGGAATCATATCAAAATTGATAAGATCCGCGAATAAGATGGTATCCTTATCAACTCTCAGATTTTGTATGTCGAGAAATTTCTGTCCTACAGGCTTACAGTACCCTACTTTGAGCCCTTTCTTCATAAAGGCTGACACAATACCTAGTGTAGAGGTCGTCTTACCTACATGCTGACTGGTAGCTGCTACATATATATTCTTATACTTCATCGTCTCAATATCGTAATTCCAAAGTGATAAAAGCTTCGGGTCAAGAAAAAAAATCAAAAAATAATTTCCACCAGTAGGGGAATTCAATTTAAGGATCATTTAACATATAACTAGTATGCAATAGACATCAGTTTTTAAGCGATCTCGATGTACTCAATTCTAGTCAGAGCTTAGCTCGATATACAAAGTAGCCAAATACTTAATCAAAAACTTAATACTATGAACCATTCATCAAAATTCCTGATGCTGAAGGATATAGAGATCCTAAAGACCTTATCAGAAGAACAAGTCAATGAACTAGCGAAAAGATGTACAATGGAAAAAGTATATAAAAACCATAAGATATACGACGCTGGACAATCTATTGACTACGTGTATCTTGTAAACAAAGGGAGTATCAAACTCGGCATGGTAGCGGATTGTGACAAGACCCTCATCAAGGATATCGTGTACGACCACGAACTCTTTGGAGAAAATATTTTCGCTAGAAACGTGGTAAGAAAAGACTTTTCAGAAGCAATGTCTGATACTACGGTCTTCAAAATTCCAGCTAGCTTTTTCAAAGAACTTGTAGAAACAAACTCTGGATTTGCTAATTCTGTGATGACTATCATTATCGGAAGACTTCGCAATCTAGAGCAACGCATGCAAAATTTCGTATTCATGAAGGCTAAAGCACGTATAGTGGACTTCATACGAAAGACTGGAAATCGTAAAGGGATCAAGATTGGTGTAGACGAAACATTAATCAACCATGGCATGTCACACAAAGAGATAGCATATCTCACAGATACTAGCAGACAGACCGTTGCTAGAGTATTGGGCGAACTTAAGAAGGATGATCTAATACATTTTTCAGCACGTAAGCCGAGCAAAATATTAATAAGACAAAGCTTTCAATTAGCATTGGCTTAAATAAGAAACTAACACACTAATTTTTCAACAGAATTGGTAAAACAAAACAACAAGCCACACTACGTCAAGCCGTATTTTTTTTGGTTTAAATACGGTAAGACGAAGTTGGATATAGATTAAGTATTTGGTTTTTCGCTTTGTATGGAGGGCTTCCTTTTTGGAGGCCCTTCTTGTATTTGAGTTTTTATCCTATATACCAATACTCCACTCCTACAGCCAATATTAGGTATAAACCGGACTGGCATTCTGCAAAATCTTTTACAGAGACCAGACTTCAAAAAAAAAAAGAGCTACTCAAATGAGCAGCTCTTCATAATTATATCTGAATTTCAGGATATCTTAGTTGAATCTAACCTTTACAGTTTCACCTATCCAACATCCTACAGTTGCTGATTGTCCAGCTTTTACGCCTCTCATAAATCCTTCATCCTGTGCTGGCATAGATGCTCTATACTTAGATAATCTACTGTTAGCATCAGCTGCTTGCTCTGGATCTATTGATTTTGCATAGCTATACTTATCCATCGCGGCTAGTATCGCTAATCTTTGATTCCATGAGTCTCCACAATTACGTGCTGAAGATCCGTACATATCACCAATCAACATATATGGTCTTCCCCATCCTGGTCTTAGTTTAGCTGCTTCTCTAGCGGTAGCTCTTGCCGTACTATATTGCTTTAGCTTACGGAATTCTATAGATGCTAGAGAGAATAAGTATCCTGCTTTTTTAGAAGGATCAGCTTCTCCATCTGCAGCTTCTTGGTATTTATTTGCAGCACCTTTAAAGTCTCCTTGATCGTAAAGCTTCTTAGCCATTACATTAGGGTTATTCTGCTCAAAATCTGCTTGTATTTTAGCGTTTTCTGCTGCTGCATATTTCTTCCACTTCATATCTAACTCGTCGTAAAACGGATCACCTGGCTCACAACCTTGACCTTTTAGGATCGCAAGAGTTTGCTTGATTACTTCTAAGTTATCTGGATCTGCATCATAATCTGGTCTAAGCTTCACTTTGAAGAATTCACAATCAAATATGTCTCTTTCTATTTTTGAGAAAGTAGCATTCATAGATTGTTTCGCTTGCTCGTAGCTCGCACTTAGGTTATCTCCCTTTTCTATGTTAAAATCAGCTATTTCATTTAGTTCCTCATATATATTTCTTGCCTCCTCTTTCGTAATCAACTCTTTTTCAAAATTGTAAACTACGATGTTAGCATATGGCGCAAATACTATGTACTCTGCATCATTACCACTGTTTCTTACCGCTCCGGCTAATTGCTCTAGCGTCTTAGAGTATGGCGTATTCAAAGTATAAAACATGTCATAAGCCAATCTACCTTGGAGGTAGCCCATTCTCTTAGTATAGCAGTCTGATTCTCCTTCACAGCTTAATGTAATACCTCCAGTCTTAAGACAGTTGATCGCTTCACCTTGAAGCTTGAGTATCATGTCTACGTATTCTTTTTTCTTATCTGCGTCAGTTTCATTTTTCCACTTATCTAGATATATCTTAATACCATCTGTATAGTGAAAATCTCTCTTCCCATCAGCTGCTGGAGCAATAGCGTACGCTTTCTGCCAATTTTCAAATGCCATAGCATAATCGTTAGTCTTTAGCGCTTGTCTATATATAGTGTGTGCATCTTCTGCTTCACCCTTCTGAGCACTACCTTCCCATGTTTCACATTGTGCAGATACATTGATAGATAGGGCGAGCATCATCAGCCCAGGTAATAATTTGAATAGTAATTTTGATCTCTTCATAATTCGTCAGTTTAAAATATTCTTATTGCAAGGTTCAGTTCTTAGTCATTGCATTCAAAACGTACAACGGATGCCTTCTGGGTACAGTTACACTCTTTCAAATACTTAAGATTACCGTAACTATTGTATTAATTAATTCAAAAAGCATTAATCGCAATCGACACAAGCATCAACCAATCAGCTTTTAGGACCAATTGAAAGATCATCTATAAGATGCACTTAAGCAGTTTATAGCATGTGTTAAAGCGCGAAAATATTAATTATACTTTCTCTTTACAAACCATTCATCATCATTAAACGTAAATCCTAAGGTGAATCGGAAATAATTCTCCTGAATTGGTGTGTTCATACCGCTACGACCTATGTCCACACCCAAATTAGCATGTGATACTTTTCGTTGAAATATAAATGGTAATCCCATACCAAAAGTGATACCCTGAGTCTTAATCTGCTCTCCACCTATCACTCTTGGATCTGTTCTATGATATGCACCGTATCTATAATATACTCTCTTCCAGTAGCTCGTAAATGACTTATAATTAGGTCTGATATACCCACCGATAGCAAATGAGCTAGTATTTTCTAGGCTCCCTACAGCTTCATTGTTACCATCGTTATAGTAATTAGACCAGCTAGTTGCCGAATAATCAGCTCCTATAGACCATTTTTCACCACTTGTATAGTGTAAGCCAAGACCGATAGATCCAGGCAATTTTCCATTTCCTGCTTGATCTCTCACAGTAGTGATCGACGTATCTATTACTGACGATGTCGTACCAACGAAAAATACTCCTAGGTTCTGAATATTTGATTCAGTAGAAAAGCTTGTTGCCGAATTGAAGGTTAGACCAACATTCAGTGTTTTCTTATCTGTTCCATTACCTTTTTCCACTTCTGCTCTGTTCAACACCTTAGAGTATATAAGTCCAATGTCGTATAAAAAGCCTTTTAAATTGTAGTCTGTCGAAAATCTGTTCTGTCTCGCTTGATCGATTTCAATAAAATCAACACTTCTATTGTATGTGACCTTACCAAATAGATATCCTAGGTTAACTCCAAATGATAAATTTTTGTACTTGATTGAGTTACCCCAAAGAAACTTATACGTTCCACCTTGTCCGGTATAACTTCTCAGTATAGTACCTAAGCTATCTATGGAATTATCAGATGTAGCTAGATCGTATGATACTGTTGACTGAGGTTTCAGCGTAAATGTCATTCCTAGACTTATATCTTTCTGCTCTCTATCTAAAAGTTGATTCAGCGGATTGTATAGAGGAAAACCTAGAGATAAATATTCTAGATTACCAGTCCATTGTGTTGCAGAAACATTATCTGTCTTCAAGGTACTCTTCTTAGCATATACTCCAATATCAAAAGCCGTAGTCCTCAAATAACTGTAGGAGGCTGGATTTTTGATATTGATATGAAATGCATCGGTATATGCATTACCAATGCTTCCCATCTGCTTGAGATGTTGAAAAGCGTCATCTGAGAGGTCGCCTATCCCAAATCTAGAGTAAGGTGAATTATCACCAGTCTGCGCCATTACTGTGAACGAGCAGCATACACACAGTATGATATATAGAATATTATTCTTCATTATATTTTAATATTTCATTGAGCCCAATGAGTACTAGGTTTGGGGCTACAAATATCTTAGATTTTAGCTTACTACCAAAGATCTCTGCATCTCCACCGGTTAAGATTACGTTAAGTGGTGTAAATAGGGCATTCATACGGATTATAAACGATTCAATCTCGAAGATTGTGCCCCAAAAAGCTCCATTTTGTAACGCAGATGTGGTGTCTTTGCCCATCGGATCGTCATTATATTGCCTAACAGGTAGAGGAAGCTTACTTGTAAAGTGGTTCATTGCCTTCAATTTCATGTCTACACCAGGGCTAATATTACCTCCATGGTAAGTCCCTTTTCCATCTACTAAATCAAATGTATTACAAGTACCTAAATCAATGACAGCACAATTTTGCTTAGGATATTGTACATATGCACCGATCACTGCTGCTAATCTATCTCTACCCAATGTTTCTGGTGTCTTATATAGATTTTCAATAGGAATGGGCGTATGATGATCTAATACAAGCAGATCATACTTATGCTGTATCGCAGTAACTACACGCATATCAAGCACCCTTGTTGATGATAATATAGCTTTCGAAAACTTGTACTTCTTATATAGGGCATTGACATTACCCACAAGAAGCTTGTGGTGACGCTCTTTATACACGACCTCATCGTTATCAATGATTGCCAGTTTTGCAAAAGAATTTCCTATGTCAATAGCTAGGTAAATCATATTTCTTATGGTTATGAATAAAAATACTAAGCAGTAGCCTACATCATATCCATCAAAATAAATGACACTAATGCCAAGCCCAATAAGATTAATACTAACCACATCTGACTTCTAATTTTTCCGATCATTCCCATGAGATACTATTTTATAAAATTATCAATATATGCAAGATACCGAATTCCCTATGCGCCTACGAAATCACGCGTTTGGAAATTAAAATTTCTTTTTCCTTTATTGGATTTTACTCCTAATGCTTAAAGTGCCTAACGCCAGTCATCATCATAGGCATACTTTTACTATTGCAGTAGTCTATACTTAACTTATCCTTGATACTTCCTCCTGGCTGTACTACTGCGGCTATCCCTGCGTCATGCGCTATCTCTACACAATCAGGAAATGGGAAAAATGCGTCTGATGCCATCACACAGCCATCGAGATCAAAACCAAACGCCTGAGCCTTAGCAATCGCTTGGCGTAAGGCATCGACTCTTGATGTCTGACCACAACCCATTCCTAACAGTTGATTATCTCTAACTAATACAATAGTATTGGACTTAAGATGTTTCACACATTTATTAGCAAACTCTAAATCTGAGAGCTGCTGAGCGGTTGCTTGAGCTTCCGTTACACATTCCATCTTGTCTGATGACTCCATTGACTTGTCAGTATCCTGCTGGATCACACCATTCAGTATACTCTTAAATGACTTATCACTTACATGCCATCTATTGATCTTCATCAATACACGCTTCTTTTTCTTCGTTAGTAAGTCAATCGCTTCTTGATCAAAATCTGGAGCGATTACCACTTCATAAAAGAGCTTATTAATCTCTTCTGCAGTAGCCAAATCGATTGTAGCATTGCTAATTAGTATACCTCCAAATGCAGATACAGGATCTCCTGCCAATGCCGCATGCCACGCTTCTAACACGGTTGGCCTCGTTGCGATACCACAAGTATTAGTATGCTTAAGCACTGCGAATGTCGGATCGCTACCTACGAATTCTGACATTACATTTACAGCCGCGTCTACATCTACTAGATTATTATATGATAATTCTTTTCCACTTATCTTCTCAAACATAGCATCTAGCTCACCAAAGAATATTCCTTGCTGATGCGGATTTTCACCATATCTCAATACTTGACTATCCATCAAGCTATGTTTGAATGAAACGTCATCACTCTCTCTATCGAAATAATTGAATATTGCCGTATCATAATGGCTAGACACTTTAAATGCTCTTCTTGCCAATTCTTTACGATCTGCTAATGTACTTTCAGCATTTTGCTCTGCTAATATCTTTTGTATCAATGGATATTCATTCTTAGATGGAACGATGACTACATCATTGAAATTTTTAGCAGCACCTCTAATAAGTGCAATTCCCCCAATATCTATTTTCTCTATAATAGCTTCTTCATCATCCGTACTCTTCACTGTATCTTCAAAAGGATATAGATCTACTATTACAAGATCGATCTCAGGCATATCGTACTTTGCGAGTTGCCCAAGGTGATCTTCGTCTCTACGAGCTAGTATACCTCCAAATACTTTAGGGTGCAAAGTCTTCACTCTACCATCAAGAATAGATGGGTAGCTAGTGAGATCTTCCACACGCTCTACTTTTACACCGTGCGACTCAATAAATTTTTGAGTTCCGCCAGTAGAATATATAGTTACGTCGTGTTGGTCTAAGAGTTTGACTATTTCGTCAAGTCCGTCTTTATGAAATACGGAAATAAGAGCTGATTTTATCTTTCTAGATGCCATGATTAGGGTGGTAAAATGTTGCTTAAAAAATTGGAGAAAACCTAAGACTCCTTAGCGAACTAAGCAATCTTAGGAAAAGCGCAAAAATACTCTAAATAAAGAGAATGACGAGTGTCGCAATATGAATTTCGAATGCAGATTTATGACAGCCTTCAACATTTGTATTAGAGTCTTAAGAGTATTCCTTTGAGCAATCCTATATTTGTCTGATACTATAGATAAAACAGGAACAGGATGAGAATCAAATGTATCGCCATTATTCCCTTCTCTCTAACTCCGTTAAGCTCAACATATGACTCAATTTAGCCTTGCTCACGCACAATCCTTAGATACTCAAGATCCTCTACATAAGTATAGATCACAATTTTCTATACCTAAGCAAAAAAATGGGGAAGAACATATTTACCTATGTGGAAATTCACTAGGCTTGATGCCTTTCAAGGCGCAAGAATATGTCAACCAAGAGATGGAAGATTGGGGGAAATATGGTGTGGAAGGTCATTTTCATGCTAGACACCCTTGGATGCCATACCATGAATTCCTTACGGACAAAATGGCGAAAGTAGTGGGCGCACTTCCTCATGAAGTCGTAGTAATGAATAGCCTCACCGTCAATCTTCATTTGATGATGGTCTCTTTCTACAGACCTACGGCGGAGCGATCTAAGATATTAATAGACTACAGTCCTTTCCCATCAGATAGGTACGCAGTAGAGTCACAAGCTAAATTTCATGGCTTCGACCCTAAGGATACGATCATAGAACTACAACCGTCCGCAGGTAAAGAGACTGTAGGTCACGATGATATCATGGCCATAATAGAAAAGCATGGAGATGAAATAGCACTCATCATGATAGGTGGTGTCAACTACTATACTGGACAGTTATATCCGTTGGAGGCCATCACTAAGGCAGGACATGCCAAAGGTTGTTTCGTAGGGTTTGATTTAGCTCATGCCGCAGGAAACGTAGACTTACAACTGCACGAAGCAGGGTCCGATTTTGCGGTATGGTGCACATACAAATATCTCAATAGTAGTCCAGGATCACTCTCAGGGTGTTTTGTACATGAACGCCATGCAGATAATGAAAGCATGCCTAGATTTGCTGGATGGTGGGGCCACGACAAAAGTACAAGATTCCTCATGGGTGATGATTTCAAACCTATGCGTGGCGCAGAGGGATGGCAATTAAGTAACCCTCCTATCTTACCTATGGCTGCAATGAGAGCTTCACTAGAACTCTTTGATGAAGTAGGTATGGCTGCGCTGAGAGAAAAATCCTTAAAAATGGGTGACTATCTACTTTCTCTACTTGACAATATCGACACCAATAAGATATCAATCATCACACCTCGCGAACATGCTAGACGCGGCTGTCAATTATCTATCCAAGTACTAGATGCTGACAAAAGCTTATTTGATAAAATAACAGAAGCTGGAGTCATAGCAGATTGGAGAGAGCCTGATGTAATTAGAATAGCTGGCGCGCCACTGTACAATAGCTATGAAGATTGCTGGAAATTTGTACAGCTATTAAGTAAGGAGCTAACGGCATAATACAAGATCAAAATTCATCAATTGACCTGATATAAATTCCGCTATTAGACAACTATTAATTTTTATTAATTCTCTCTAGAATTTCAGAGATCTCACTATCGAGATCTCCAGTATTTTCATTCATGATTTCCAGAGCGTTTTGAATTGCTTTTCTCGCTTTTCTACTGTCCTCTTTCATAAGATATAGTTTGGCTAGCGTGATATAGTAACTAGGTGTATTAGGACTAAGATCAATTGCGTTCTCAACCATCTTCTTATAATCACCCCAGGTCTCTTTTTCGTATTCCATAGAAGAATACATTGTTGCCGCTAAGTTCATCGCGTTATGATCTTTGGGGGCGACAGTATTGATATATCTATCTATTCCAGATAGGTATCCATCCTTATCCCCTTCCTGATTCATACGATTAAGGTAATATTGAAATGCTTGCTGATCTGCAGTAAGAGGATCGACCAACTTATATAACTCTCTAGCTTCCTGAAATTCAGGTCGAGGATAACCTTGATATACTCTTTGATTGACTAAAATATCTAAACTATGAGAAAGATTTGACTCCCCTACTATACTAGCAACGTAATCTCTATTTTCTTGAATATAATCGAAGAGAATAGAATTCGTGGATTCTACAAAATCATAAATGAATTTTACATTCTTAGTAGTGCTCCAATCTTCCTGTGTCTTAAGATATGCTAATGCTGCATCACCTTGACGATTATTCATCATTTGCATTTGGTAATACGCTTCTTGGTATAATACTTCAGGAGGCATTTCATCACCTACACCTAGCACTTTTACGATTTGCTCATTGGCATTAGATTGTAAAGAGACTCCCTTTTTAGCTTCAGGGACTTTCTTATTTTTTGCAGCCGCTATATCCGTTGTAGCCGACTTAGGAGTAGCCTTATTAAACTTTGATTGAAATGGTGTACTATAGATCTGCGATGCATTATTACCCAGATAAACGCCTTCCACATTTGCTTGCATTCCGATATCTAAAAGTTCTTTAGCCGTCAGAAGCTTGTCCGTCTTATATTTCATTTTTCCCTCATGATCGAATATCATCATCGTAGGAAGAAATACAACATCATAATCATTATAAGTGGTTCGGCCGTTTAGGCCATCCATATTAATTTTAATATTGATATAATTATTGTTGAAATATGCCGCCACATCTTTATCAGCAAACACCTTTTTCATTTTTTTACAAGGAATACACCATACGGCGTACGTATCTACAAAAAGGAATTTGCCTTTGGCTTTTGCTTTAACGATACCTTCCTTCACACTCATCTGGTCGAATCTAATCCCACCCTGTGCATATGCTGACAGCGAAGCAAGCAAGGAAAGTCCTAAAACCAAAATAAGTATTTTATACAAATTCATATTCTTTGTTATTGACACCCAATCATGGGCATCATGCAATCAGTATTGACAATTTACTATGCCTTTTCGCTTTGCAAAAATTTTATAAATCTATCTAAAGAGGCTGATTTCTCCTCTTTCTTTTCTAGCTCTACAATTCTCTTTTCTACTATTTTAATGGCTTCATCTTTCTTATCGATTCTCACCAAAAACTTACAGTAGTTTACAATATTAATATCATTACTATTAAGCTTTACAAGATGTTTATTAGTATCCTCTAATAGATCATAATACTTTTCATTTTTCTCATATTTCTTTAGCTCTCCTAATAGCTTTACCAACTCTGCTTCATCTTTCTTTACTTCTTTAAACTGTTGCTTACTTAGGTCTAAATACTCAGACTTTCCACCAGTATTTTCATGATAATATCTTTGCATTTTCAATATCGCTAACTTATCATTTCCCACCGTCGACTTATACGCCTCTATAGCTTCTTCTAACAATGATGGCACTTCATACTCCACCGCCTTCTCTACTGTAGCATTAGTCGCTTTCGTTATCTTTTTGACAAAAACAGACTCTTCGACTAGGCCTTTTATCTTCTTGCTATTATCTATTACTTCAGCAAATAATTTGCTATCGGACTCACAGGCCGCCTCTAATAAAAACAGCAATCTCTGCTCTTCCGAAATCTCAGGATTAGATCGAATATATTCGTTTGAAATCTTCAGAGAAGGTTTCCCTGCTTTATTCAATGCCTTCACATAATTATATACTAGGTCATGGTCCCTATTTCCCTTTTCGTACTCTTCTGCAAACTGACCACTAGTATCATACTTGCGCAATACTAATTCACCCATCTTCAACAGCATTTCTTCATTCTTTCCACCTTTCTCAGTATGGATCACCTCTCCATCTCCAGCCAAGAAAAATAAAGTGGGGTATGCACTTACTGGGTATTTATGGCCAAATGTAACACCATCCTCTTTCTCCATATCCAATTTAAGATTGATGAAGTTTTCATTGAAGAACTCTCCCACTTCGGCTTTAGTAAATACATTTTTGGACATACGCTTACATGGACCACACCATGTAGCATAACTATCTACAAACATTGCTTTACCTTCTTCTTTCGCCTTGGACATTGCCTCTTTCCAAGGTGTATGTTCAAACTCGATCCCTTGCGCAGATAGAGCTGTAGTAATAGTCAATAGAGTGATAAGTAATCTTAATTTCATAGTGTAATTAGTTATGACCTGACAATAACGTCTGACCTATATTATATCAATTTCAATGCTGTATGGGTAAGTTAGATACTATCCAACTTACAGGCCAACAAATATAACGTCAGTTGCCAAGTTGAAATTTCTCAGAGGGATAAATTAACACAACTGTAACTCCTAGTAAATGGTAATCCACAACGTGTCACTACAAATATATGTAGAAATGCGGTAAAATCAAGTGATAGGCATCTTGAGCCACGCGATTTTCCTCATATTTGTCGTTTTATTTGATACATCTAATCGATACGGCATATGCTATCCAAGAGAGACCTATATATCAACCATGTAACGCAGACTAGTACTTACTCCATGATGCTCGATGTATCACATGCAGAGGGTATGTATATCTATAGTAGCGATGGCAAGCGATATCTAGATCTCAATAGCGGCATATCTGTATCTAGTCTAGGTCATAGACATCCAAAAGTGGTAAAAGCCATTAAGGACCAAGTAGATACTCATATGCATACCATGGTATACGGTGAGCATATACAATCACCTCAAACTCAATACGCGGAATTACTTACCAAGCATCTCGGTCATGGTCTAGACAATATATACTTACTCAACTCTGGCTCCGAAGCGGTAGAAGTGGCTGTCAAAATTGCCAAAAGGCATACAGATAGATATGAGATTATAGCAGCTGCTGGTGCGTATCACGGAAGCACAGCTGCAGCTGAAGCCTTGCGGAGTGATCTAGAATTTACTTCGGCTTTTCGTCCTGCGATTCCTGGTATCAAGCATATCAGATTTAATAATCATAAAGATCTAGATAAGATTACATGTCGTACTGCTTGTGTGATCATGGAACTCGTACAGGCAGAATCAGGCGTGATTACTCCTGATCAAAATTGGTTGGATGCGGTCAGAGCTAAGTGTACGCTTACCAATACACTGTTAATCTTAGATGAAATACAAACTGGTTTTGGACGAACAGGTCACCTATTTGCTCATCAAAAGTATAATATAAAGCCTGACATACTGACTATAGGCAAGGCGATGGGTGGCGGAATGCCGATCAGTGCATGTGTGGCACCCAAAGAAATCATGCATAGTATAGCGGATAAGCCAGCATTGGGCCATATCACCACATTTGGTGGCCATCCTGTTTGTACTGCTTCCGCATTAGCTACTCTACAAACCCTTTTGGATGATAAAGTAATCGAGGAAGTACTTACCAAAGAAAAGCTTATTAGATCTCTTCTTCAACATGAGATTATAGCCGAAGTTAGGTCTTCTGGTATGATGATGGCCGTAGAACTCAAGCGACGCAAATACCTCAAGCATGTAGTCAATGCCGCTCAAGAAGG
>CALKJD010000080.1 GCA_937995755.1 uncultured Saprospiraceae bacterium
ACCACAACGACAACTTCATTGTATTACTAATAATATATATTAAACATTTTATTTGCTTTTGGAATTTGGAATTTCCCTTCTTTGGAATTTTCTTTAACGATCAAGTTTGCTTTGGAATTTGGAATTTCCCTCCTTTTGGAAATTTCTTCAACATCAATCTTGCCTTGGAATTTGGAATTTTCCTTCTTTTAGAATTTCCTTTTTAGTTTTGGAATTTTCTTCTTTTTTTTTTGGAATTTAAACCAAGAACTGCCAAAATGTCACTACTCTCATCCTAATTACATATCTTCGCGATCCTATTACAACTATAGAAGCAAAAATCATGTACAACGACAACCCTACACTCCCTAGCATTAATAAGGAGATAGACGAAAAGCAGCAAGGAAAGGTATTTTACGATAGCCCTGAAGTGAAAGCTGGAAGTAAAACTTTCTACATAGAGAGTTATGGCTGTCAGATGAATTTTAGTGATAGTGAGATCGTAGCAAGTATCCTGGGTGAAGCTGGATATAGCGCTACTCGTGATATGGAAAATTCTGATCTGATATTGATTAATACTTGCTCTATCCGTGAGCGTGCAGAAGATACAGTACGTAAAAGATTGACGGTATTCAATAAGGTAAAACAACGTAATCCAGGAACTCTAGTAGGTGTATTAGGCTGTATGGCTGAGCGTCTAAAAGGAAAACTCATGGATGATGAGAAATTGGTAGATATGGTAGTAGGCCCTGATGCCTACAGAGACCTTCCTACCCTTCTTGCCGGAGCTGAAGATGGAGATCGTGGCATGAATGTACTCCTCAGCCGTGAAGAAACGTATGCAGATATATCACCACTTAGACTCAATAGTAATGGCGTAACAGCATTCGTTACGATCATGAGAGGTTGTGATAATATGTGTTCGTTCTGCGTAGTTCCTTTCACCAGAGGTCGTGAACGTAGTCGTAATGCATTCTCTATAGTAGCAGAAGCATCTGATCTTTATGATAAAGGATATAGAGAAGTATCGCTTCTAGGCCAAAATGTTGATAGCTACAAATGGGAAAACCCAGAGACTAAAGAAGTAGTATCATTCGCCAATCTATTAGAGATGGTAGCCTTGATACATCCTGACCTTAGAGTGAGATTCAGTACATCACACCCTAAAGATATTACAGACGAAGTACTCGTGACTATGGCTGCTCATGAGAATATATGTAAGTACATACACTTACCTGTACAATCAGGAAATAGCCGCGTACTTAAACTCATGAACCGTACTTATGATAGAGAATGGTATATGGAACGTGTAGAGAGCATCTATAAGCATATGCCAGACTGTGCCATCTCAAGTGATATGATCACAGGATTCTGCTCAGAAACTGAGGAAGAGCACCAGGACACCTTGACTATGATGGAATTTGCTAAGTATTCTATGAGTTACATGTTTTTCTACAGTGAGCGTCCAGGTACTTTAGCTGCTAAGAAATACGAAGATGACATTCCATTAGAAATCAAAAAAAGAAGATTAGCTGAGATCATCAGATTACAAAACCATATCGGACTAGAGCATAATAAATTGGACGTAGGAAAGACTTTCAAAGTATTGATCGAAGGTGACTCAAAGAAATCAGATTTAGATTGGAAAGGTCGTAGCACATATAACAAGATGCTGATATTCCCTAAAAAAGACGGATTGAAACCTGGCGATTACTGTAATGTGAGAGTGGACAAAGTGACGATTGCATCGCTGATTGGAGAGATCGTTGACTGAGAATGATAGATTGCGATTGTGCAATTGTACGATAGGTATAATAAGTCTAGATAGATTGAGGAAAATCGAGAGAGTAGATTGAGAGACTAGATATATCGTAAAAAAACACATTGAATACCCTACATGAATTTATAATTAATAATCTTTTCAATTAATAATCCTTTTGAACCTACAAGCAGTAAAACAGAGATTTGGAATCATTGGTCGATCAGAGTCGCTAGATCGCGCACTCAATGTAGCTGTACGAGTGGCACCTACCGAACTGACTTGTCTAATCAATGGTGAAAGTGGTGTAGGTAAAGAAGCTTTCTCTAAAATCATACACGAACTTAGTAAACGAAAGCACAACAAGTTTATAGCGATCAATACTGGAGCCCTACCTTCTGGCACTATCAATTCAGAGCTTTTTGGTCACGACAAAGGTGCTTTTACGGGTGCAACAAGTGATCGTAAAGGATATTTCGAAACAGTAGATGGTGGTACTATCTTTCTAGATGAGATTGGTGAGATGCCATTAGATACGCAAGCCTATTTATTAAGAGTATTGGAATCTGGAGAATTTCTTCGTGTAGGATCTTCCAAGGTCCTAAAGACAGACGTAAGGATAGTTGCTGCGACGAACGTTGATCTAATGGAAAAGATCAAGAAGGGCAAGTTTCGCGAAGATTTATACTACCGACTGAATACCGTACCTATTCATGTTCCATCACTATCTGAGCGTAGAGAAGATATTTATATGTTGTTTCGCAGATTCGCTATCGACTTTGCAGAAAAGTACCACACTGACTCTATCCAAATGGATGATCAAGCAAGACTTCTATTTGAAAATTATAGGTGGCCTGGTAATATACGCGAACTCAAAAATGCAGTAGAACAACTATCTGTTCTCTCTGAAAACAAGATGATCTCTGCTGAAAGATTGATTGATTTAATACCTAATATCACCAAACGAAACCTACCTGCAACCATCAGAGATACGGACGGAGAAGGAGGATCGAGCTTTGCTGAGAGAGAAATCATATTCAAGTTTCTATATGAAATGAAGAATGATCTCAGCGACCTTAAGTCCCTTGTCTATGAGCTAATTAGAACTAACGACTTAGATGTTCCTGATGTTAATACTATGAGACAATTATCGTCAGCCACCGATAAGTTAGATCGCATGTATGACAATATGGATACCCGCCCTTCACCTGCAGAGCCTAGACCATACTTTAATAATAATGATGAATCGAGACCAATCATATTAGATAAGCACTCAGCAAGCCAATATGATGAATCCGAAGTAGTAGAAGAGCTACTTTCGTTAGAGGCGATGGAAAAAGACATGATTACCAAAGCGCTAAAGAAGTATAAAGGGCGCAGAAAGGATGCCGCTAAAGAACTTGGTATATCCGAAAGAACACTTTACCGTAAGATCAAACAATACGAAATCGAGGAATAGAGGACACGAATGCAATTATTGCTTACGATCATTGAGTACTCCATAGACAGATTAATGATAACAAAACATTAAATACAAATTCTATTAGAAATTCGTTTTAAGCCTATACTCTACTATCATGAGACTAATCAAATACATTACATACACGATACTTATAGGCTTACTATCAGGCTGTTATAGCTTCAAAGGAATATCTATTCCTCCAGAGGCAAACACCTTTTACGTAAAGGATTTTGCACTCAGAGCCAATAATGCACCAGCGCAGATAGATCAACTTTGGTCAGAAGCATTAAGAGAAAAGATCCGTAATGAATCGAGACTCACTTACAATGAACAAACTCCAGATATAGAATTTGAAGGTTCTATCACTACATATAGCGTACAAGGTACTGCACCACAGGAAGGCAACACTGTTGCCCTCAACAAACTCACTATAGGCGTCAGCGTAACCTATACGAATAATGCTGGCACAGGAAGCAAAGATGACGAATGGACTCAAAACTTTAGCTTTTTCAAAGATTTCGATGCTACATTAGATCTAAATAGTGTTGAAGAGGGATTCATCGAAGAGATATTCGAGCAACTCACCGAAAACGTATTCAACAAAGCCTTCACGAATTGGTAAGAGCGAAATTTTCTTCGAAAATTTCGCGGACCGCACATTGCGAAAGCGTTTTAGCATAAAACGCGTGCAATGTGCGCACGACAAACTCACACGACAAACTCATTTTACACAAACTCTCTTATCATACGCGCGCAAGCTGCGCACGACAAACCCCTTCTACACAAACTCTCTTATCAAACATCGCGCAATCTGCATACACGACAAACCCCTTCTACACAAACTTCTCTTATCACACATCGCGCAATCTGCACACGACAAACCCCAACTACACAAACTCTCTTATCACACATCGTGCAAGCTGCGCACGACAAGGTCTCTTAAAGAAATCCATGCTAAGCCAATACAATAAATCCATTTTATCAACTCCTAAACAATGGCCATCCTATTACATCGCTAGTACACCTTACAATTATTTCTACCCAGCATAAAAAAACTAATGATGAATCCTTGAAACAAAATCAACGGAACCATAAATCAACATTAAATCAATACGAAGCAATCGAATACTCACTCGTTTACACATTACACCAATATTGAATCAATAAATTATCCCTTTTCTGTGAGTAACTTTATTACACAATCCCATTCATCGGAAGTTCTAAACGTATATATTAGCAGTATGAAGAGAGAACCCATCTCATATTACTTAAAGAATCCGAGCAAGCTTTTGGAATTAAGTGTGAGTCAAATAGAGAAATGGCTACAAGAGTCGCCGTATTCTCAACCGCTACGCACCTTACTCGCTAAGAGAATGTATTACAACCAAGAGGTTACTTTAGACCCTGTAATCGCCGGAGCGTCAGCATCTGCTAGCAATCGTACTTGGCTTTATAGAGAATTATACGAAAAGGTAGAATATAAGACTCATACAACCGAGCATCCATCAGCGACGAATACTATTGAAGAAATCGATACTACCATCGAAACAACGATACATAACGAAACGCCTATGGCCGTTGCTAATGCAGAGACGCTTGAGACTTCACCTTCTATCGAAGCAGAAACTCCAGAAGTCGATACTGAAGAGAACTTAGTATTAGACCAGCTTGTGGATTATGAAGAAGTCACATCTACTATCGCTTCCAACAAAGACACAGAATCAACTGACGTAGAGGAAATTACAGACAACAGCGTCAATACAAAATCTGAACTCAGTGAAGAGATACCCATCCATCAAGAACTTGAATCTCCTAAAAATCTAGTAGATACAAAAGACGAATCTCCTTCTTCTTTAGAAAGAGATGAAATCTCTATAGATCCTCTACCTACTAAAGAACCTGAAGAACTTATTCCAACATTAGCTACAATAAACAAAGCAGTAACTACTCCCAAGTTAATAGATCTGAACCAATCTAAACCAGAGCATGAATTAAAGTCAATTGCTGAAATTCAAGTAGTACGTGTAGAAACGGATGAGGAATTTATAGCAGGAAGAGATGATGATAAAAAGAAGGAGAAGAAAAAACTAAAAAAGAAGAGCAAGAAAAAGGACAAGTCTAAAAAGAAGAAAAAGTCTTCTAAAAAGGCCGATAAAAAAGATAAAGAAAAGAAGAAAAAGAAAAAACCATCTAAGAAAAAGAGTACAGATAAGAAGAGTAAGGACAGTAAAAATCTAAAACTTCATATCTCTCTAGATGAAAATATAGAAACATCTACAACTGACATTGGAAAAGAAAAGGTTAAGCAGAAGAAAAAACCTAAAAAGAAGAAATCTAAGCTTGAATTGCTCAAATATGACATTCCTGTCAATCCAAGTGAGGAAAAAGCAAATCATTTTGATCATGATACAGGCGATATGTCTAATTATGCACAATGGCTACTTCAATTTGGCAGTGGTGAGTCAGACAATAGCTTTAACAATATGACTATAGCAAAAAGCAGCTCTAGCAATCGTATTGAAGACATATCATTCTCATCAACAGGAGCAAAGAAAAAGAACAAAAAGAATAAAAAAGGCAAAAAGAAGACTGCTTCAAAAGCAAAAAATAAGTCTATAACTGACCATTCGTTGGAAGCTAATGAAGAGATCATATCAGAATTATGGGCTGATTTACTGGCAAAACAAGGACATATTAAGAAAGCTCGTAAGATGTATTTGAAGCTAAGTTTGAAATATCCTGAAAAAAGTAGTTACTTTGCAGCCAAATTGGACAATCTTTAAAAGAATATATTACAATGATTACAGCATTAACTATCATAATCGCTCTTAACTGCATCATCTTAATGGCAGTTGTACTTATCCAAAACCCTAAAGGCGGAGGAGTAGATAGTACCTTTGGAGGAGCAAGCGCTAATCAAATGTTTGGTGCCGCTAAGTCAACTGACTTTATCGAAAAACTTACTTGGGGATTAGCTATATCTCTATTTGTACTTTGTCTTATCACTGCCGTAATGGTAGGAGGCGGAGAAGCTGGAGAAGTGATCCAGTCAAGACAATAATACTATTCTTGCTTATTACATTTAATAAGCTAAAAAATATAAAGACCTATCATTCGTGATGGGTCTTTTTTTTGTGTGGTGTGATCATAAAACCCCTTCTCTATACGACAATATGACGCCTTCTGTTGTCACATCGTCAAAAGGACCAGTCACCACCCTAATATTCATGCAATAATGTCATCTAATTTCGCATGGCATAAGATGTGATAAGTATATACTCGTAACTACGATGCATACGCATGACGTAGATAAAACTAATTCAATTATTAATCAAACATAATCATCGGTAAGTATGAAACCAATTAACGACAGAGTAGTAGTACAACCTGCTAAAGCTGTAGAGAAATCAGCAGGAGGTATAATCATCCCTGATACAGCTAAAGAAAAGCCATCTCAAGGTAAAGTAATAGCAGTAGGTCCAGGTAAAGACGGAGTCGCTATGACAGTAAAAAAAGGTGACAAAGTATTATATGGCAAATATGCTGGTCAAGAGCTAGAGCATGAAGGCAAAGAATACCTAATCATGAGAGAAGACGATATACTCGTAATCTTATAAATTATCATAAGGCAATCACGTTTCACGTCATATTTGCCTTGGAATATCCTTTTATTTAAACAATAAAATCTAATATAATCATGGCTAAACAAATTAGCTTTAATTCAGATGCAAGAGCTAAGCTCAAATCTGGTATAGATCAGCTTGCTGATGCAGTAAAAGTAACTTTAGGACCAAAAGGTCGTAATGTAGTAATCCAAAAAAGCTTTGGAGCTCCAGTTGTCACTAAGGATGGTGTATCAGTTGCAAAAGAAATAGAACTAGAAGACCCAGTAGAAAACATGGGTGCTCAAATGGTAAAAGAAGTAGCTTCTAAGACTGCAGACCTTGCAGGTGATGGTACTACGACTGCCACTGTACTCGCTCAATCATTAGTAGCTGCCGGTATGAAGTATGTAGCAGCAGGCGCTAACCCAATGGACCTCAAAAGAGGGATTGACAAAGCGACAGAGGCTGTAATCAAAAATCTTCAGAAGCAATCTGAGAAAGTAGGAAACGATTTCAAAAAAGTACAGCAAGTCGGTGCTATCTCAGCTAACAACGATGAGGAGATTGGATCTCTAATCGCTGATGCAATGGAGCGTGTAAGTAAAGATGGTGTTATCACTGTGGAAGAAGCAAAAGGTACTGATACTTACGTAGAAGAAGTACTTGGAATGCAGTTTGACAGAGGTTATCTATCTCCATATTTCATCACTGACAGTGAAGGTATGAAGACTGAATATGACAATCCTCTTATTTTAATACACGACAAGAAGATCTCTAATGTATCAGAAATAGTACCTGTACTAGAGAAAGCAGCTCAAGCTGGAAGACCTTTACTTATCATTGCTGAAGATATAGAATCACAGGCATTAGGAGTATTAGTTGTAAATAGATTAAGAGCTGGACTAAAGGTAGTAGCTGTAAAGGCTCCTGGATTTGGTGACAGAAGAAAAGCTATGCTAGAGGATATCGCTATCCTTACTGGTGGTACTGTAATCTCTGAAGAGAAAGGATACAAACTAGATAGCGTAGAAATGGATCTACTAGGAACAGCTGACAAAATCACTGTTGACAAAGACAATACTACTATCGTAAATGGTGGAGGTAAAAAGGCAAACATCAAGAATAGAATCAATCAGATCAAATCTCAAATTGAGACTACAACTTCTGATTATGATAGAGAAAAGTTACAAGAGAGATTAGCTAAGCTAGCTGGTGGTGTAGCTGTATTGTATGTAGGTGCTGCTACTGAGGTAGAAATGAAAGAGAAAAAAGATAGAGTGGATGATGCACTACACGCTACTAAAGCCGCAATGGAAGAAGGTATCGTACCAGGTGGAGGTGTTGCACTAGTAAGAGCAATCGCTGTAATGGACAAAGTAGAGACTCTTAACGAAGACGAAGCCAGGGGTGTACAGATCGTAAAGAAAGCTTTAGAAGCTCCTCTACGTATCATCGCTGAAAACGCTGGTGTTGACGGTTCTGTAATCCTACAAGAAACTATTAAGTCTAAAGGTTCTAGAGGATACAATGCTCGTACAAACGAATTTACAGATCTTAAGAAGGACGGTGTAATCGATCCAACTAAAGTAACAAGAGTAGCAGTAATCAATGCAGCATCTATTGCTGGAATGGTACTTACTACTGAATGTGTGATCAATGATAAACCTGAAGAAGGTGGAGGACATGGACATGCGCACCCAGGTGGTGGCGGTATGCCAGGCATGATGTAAAATAAGTGTACATCACACATAAGAATATAGCTTCCTAAAGCTAAAGAGAGTCAGTTCGACGTAAGTTGGACTGGCTTTTTTATGTTATTTTCGATGCGCTTGACAAGTGATTAAACTATATTAAACTAATGTAGTCCTATATTCAAGACTGAATAAATCAATACTTATGAAATCGATTCTTGTTATTTTAATTAGTACTCTTATTACAATGACAGGAGTTTATACTCAAACCAACCCATCTCACCCCAACATCCTACTCATCATCGCCGATGACTTAGGTGTAGATCGCACTCCTGGATATCACACCGGAGGGACGCTCCCTACTACCCCAACCTTAGATAGCCTAAGAGCCTCTGGTATTACTTTTGAAAATGTCTGGTCAGCTCCTAAATGTACTCCTACGAGAGGATCAATTATGAGCGGCCAACATCCTATTAAAACTGGTGTAACAGGAACACCTGGCAATTTGGATCTTGAACATAGATCAATATTTCATGCAATAGAAGATAGTACAGACAATACTTATACTGATGGTGTAATCGGCAAATGGCATATCTCTAGTCCTAGCAACCCTGACCATCCATACCTACATGGAGCAGACTACTATGTAGGCCTATTAGGTGCCGCTGTAAATGATTATTACGCTTGGCAAAAAACAGAAAATGGAGAAACGACACTTTGCAATGATTATGTAACATCTGTCCTCACTGACAAGGCCATAGAGTGGAGAGAAAATCAAGATCAACCTTGGTTTTTATGGTGGGCACATGCAGCACCTCATGATCCATTCCACACACCACCAACAGAGATGTATACCATTTCCAATACAGATAATAATGTACGTAAGTATATCGCCATGATAGAATCGATAGATTATTCCCTCAACAGATTACTCAGTAGTATTCCTGATGAAGTGAAAGACAATACGCTTATCATCTTCGTCGGTGACAATGGCACTCCTGGACAAGTGTTAAAAGACTATCCTCCTGGGCATGGTAAAAGCACCCTTTACCAAGGTGGCGTGAGAGTACCTATGATCATTTCTGGAGCTGGAGTCAATAGATATGGCGAACGTGAAGATGCTTTGATCAATGTAAGTGACTTATATGCTACGATTCTACAAGCTGTTGGGATAAAATTAGACGGCGGAATAAATAACAGTCTAGGATTTCATCATTTACTTCAAGGTGAAGATGGAAAAGAGCGAGATTATAACTTTATGGACTTCTTATCTCAAGGAGAAGGTGGACATATCATAAGAGATGATCAGTACAAGTTAATCGTCAATGTAGATGAAAGTCAAGAGTTCTATGACCTACTAAACGATTCATTGGAGTTTAACGACCTTATGGTTTCTGGACTAAGTAATACTCAGGAAACTATTAGGTCAAAACTGGAAAATGAAGCTACAATAATTAGAGACAGTTGGTCATGCAATGATCACATTAAAAATGGCAATGAAGAAGGTATTGATTGTGGTGGCGATAATTGCCCTAGTTGCGTCTTATCTAATATAGATCTAGTCAACAAAAGTCATACAAATGTTTTCCCCAACCCTACAAGCAGTATAGTAATACTAGAAAGTGATGATCTGGATATTCAAAGCGTTATATTATACGATATGAAGGGCCAAGAGATATACTCAAAGCGAAATACACATAATGCTCGCCTCACTTTAGATCTGGAATCTTTGGACAGTGGCATCTACTTTATAAAAGTAAATTACTCTAGCTATGAAGAATACATCAAACTATCTAAACTCTAAGCGAGATTAACAATTGGCCATCACTACAGGCAAGTTAAATGCCAATCCGCCTTCTGAAGTTTCTTTGTATTTCCCATTCATATCTTGAGCCGTATCCCACATGGTCTTTATCACCGTATCAAGATTAACAATTGCAGAGCTCGGATCACTTGAAATTGCCAAATTAGCAGCAGTGATTGCCTTCATTGCTCCCATTGCATTTCGTTCGATACACGGTATTTGCACTAAGCCACCTATAGGATCACAAGTTAATCCTAAGTGATGCTCCATCGCTATCTCTGCCGCCATCATTGCTTGTTCTGGACTGCCACCTAATACCTCTGTAAGTGCAGCCGCAGCCATAGAAGAAGATACCCCAATCTCTGCTTGACAACCGCCTACCGCAGCAGATATCGTTGCTCCTTTTTTAAACAAACATCCGATTTCACCTGCAGTAAGCATAAACCTTCGTGCAGTGTCCTTACCTCCATAATCGCAAAAGAAATAATAATACAACAAGACTGCTGGTATCACACCTGCCGCACCATTTGTCGGAGAAGTCACTACCCTACTAAGTGCTGCATTTTCTTCATTAACCGCCAAGGCAAAACAACTGATCCATTTATTAACAGTATTAAAATCCCTATTGGAATTTTCGATTGCTTCTATCCATTCATCGCGTGAAGTATACTCCGCTTCACCCGTTAGTTGATAGCAAAGGTCTTTTGCTCTACGTTTAACATTTAAGCCTCCAGGTAACATACCTCCTGTCATACATCCACGATAGACACATTCTAACATCGTTTCTAATAATTCATCGATCTTAGCATGAATCTCCTCAGCTCCACCAAAGTATAACTCATTGAGAATTACCACATCAGATATTTCTCCCTTAATCTTATCGCAAGCTTTTCTAAGATCATCTCCACTTTGTATTGGATAAGGTAGCTTGACAAATACTGCCGCAGCCGCTGCATCCAATTCTTCGATTTCACGCTCTATAAAACCACCTCCAACAGAAGCATATGTTTCTTGTTTGATTAGCATCTCTTGATTAAATGCTTTAATAATCAAGACGTTGGGATGTTTGACATGATTAGCATCTAGAAATACTATATCTCTAGAAGGAGAAAACTCTACAATCTTTCCATTTACTATTAAAGTCTGCTCCGCTACTATTCTATTCAGTATTGATTCAAAAGCGTTAGGATCAACAGTTACTGGATCATAGCCTTCTAAGCCTAGCTGAACAGCGACATCAGTGGCATGCCCCCTTCCAGTTTTAGAAAGCGAGCCAAAAAGTTGCACCACTATATGATCCACTTCCAATCCATCTATATGGTGAAGAAAATCTAAAGCTGCCTTCCAAGGACCTAAAGTATGACTGCTAGAAGGTCCTACTCCTATCTTGAAAATATCAAATATGCTAATCGACTCCATATATGTTGTTTTACACACGCAAGATGACATTTCATTTTATTCTTTCAAGTGTTTTTGCATACATATTGATCTATTATTTAGCAATCAATTTAAAAGCCGATATTCAACTTGAATTTGATACTTGATCATGATCTTGTTACATTTGTGCTTGCAAAAATCGGAATGTAGCTCAGTCCGGTAGAGTACTCGCCTGGGGGGCGAGTGGTCGCAGGTTCAAATCCTGTCATTCCGACCATTTTTGCCTAAAAATCGACAAACGTTCTATGGGAGTTACAATACATTATGGAGGAAGTATCAAGTCTATCGATCTAGTGGATGAATTAGTAGATGAGATGGTCGAAGTATGTAATGCCAATAACTGGAAATACCAACTCATAGATACAAAAACTCATGAAACGGTAGATCCTAATGATACATTGCCACATCTCAAAGGGATAGCATTTGGAATCGATGAAGCTGAATCAGTATGGTTTACATTTGACCATTACGGCATGTTATTATCTCCTATGGTTGCCATGTTTCAACAGCACGAACCTGAGCAAACTAAAGGTATGGATCACCATGCCTTTACCAAAACACAATCCGCTGGCCCAGATTACCATATTAAAATAGTCAACATAATGAAGTACGTATCCAATAAGTACTTCAAAGACTGGAGCGTCAAAGATGAAAGTGAATACTACGAAACCGAAAATCGCGAACATTTAGTTGAGTGCATGGATATTATCGACAAATCATTAGCTGCGCTTAACGAGGCTTTTGCGGTTCATGGAGAAGGTATGGCTGGTAAGTCAGAGCAAGAAATCAAGGACTTCATTGGCAAAGTCTTAGGGGCAGAAGCTTTAGATATTAAAGTCATCAAACTAGGTGATGAAGAGGAGTAGTTCTACTGCTTAGCTTATAACACTTTTCCAGGATTCAATATTCCATTAGGATCATAGCAACTTTTCAATCTATGCATCAGAGCGATTTCTGATTCGCTTCTACAAAGGTGTAGATACTTCTTTTTATGTAGACCAATACCATGCTCTGCCGACACTGATCCTCCGATGGCCTGTAGTGGTCCATAGATTACATCGTTGATAGCTTCTCGTAATGGATCACTCGTATCTCGCTTACCTATGATGAAATGAACATTACCATCGGCCACATGCCCAAAAGGAAAAACCTTTTCCACACCATCAATCTCATGAAGGCCCTTTTTCATAAGTTCTATTTGTTCACCAATTAGCGGTATCGGCAAACTAATATCAAAGTGTTGATCATTATTGCATTGTGATTTCACTACATGTACATCCTCTCTAATCGTCCAAAACCAATCTAAATCAGATTCTGTATGAGCAATTGCGGCATCTACGACCATCTCCTTTTCAAAAGCCTGTTCTAATAAAGTTTGCAATCTAAATTGATCTGCTTCTTGATCACTTCCAAGCCCTTCTAATAATACGTAATACTTATGCCCATGTGGCAATGGAGGTTTAGCCGCAGCAGGCGGACTAGTCATGCACTCATATGTTTCGCCCCATATCAGCTCGTAACCACTCAGTGTTCCTGCCAGTCCTTTATCCATATACTTAAGAAACTCTACCACTCTTGGGTATTCCTCAAATGCAACAAATGCAGTTACTCGACTCATCGGTCTTTCTACTAACTTCAATACCGCTTTAGTGATTACTCCTAATGTTCCTTCCGACCCAATAAACATTTGTTTAAGATCATAGGCTGAATTGTCTTTTATGATCTTTTTCATCGAAGATATGATAGTGCCATCAGCTAACACGGCTTCTAAGCCTAAGACTAGAGCTCTGGTCATTCCATATCTAAATACTCTAAGTCCACCTGCATTAGTTGATATCACTCCTCCAATCTGGGCAGACCCTTTAGCTCCAAAATTTAGAGGAAAGAGAAGATTGACATTATTAGCTGCCTCTAGGATATCTTCTAATATCACACCTGACTCTACGGTCATCGTTCTACTACTTTTATCCACTTCTATTATCTTATTCATCTTCTCTAATGAAATCACCACTTCGTCACCAGTGGTTTCTGTAGATCCTACAAGATTGGTGAGACCACCATGTACTACTACTGCCTTTTTGGCCTCATTGCATACACGTAGGACGAGAGATACTTCTTCAACATCTTTTACGAGTACAACTGCAAGAGCATTCAGTGAATCTTCCATTCTCCAGATATGACTATATCTTTCTTTTACCTGCTCACCAGTTAATACACGCTCAGCATCAATACTTGCCACCAATTTATTTACTAATTCCTGTCCCATATGAATCGATTAAGTTGTCAAAGCTATCAATTGATATGATTATACTATAGAAACCTATTTAAAAATATATAATATGTACTTTTGTAGCATGGAAGTAAAGACCCCTGCAAAGGATAGTAAAGCAAAAAAACCTAAGAGAATATCGAAAGACATTCTAAATATTATTCGTACTACAATGCGTAACAATATAGAATTGACGCATATCGCTGATAACAAAGCTAATGTACTCCTTAGTCTTAACGCACTTATGATTACATTCTTGGTGCCTTTTGTACTACCTAACTTTGACACCATTTCAAAATATCATTTGATTATACCATTGACATTATTGGTGTTGACTGCTTTTATTACAATCTACATATCTACTCTAGTCCTAAAACCAGCAAAATTTGACCAAAATCAAAAATTGCTTAAAAAAGGTAAATACGTCAGTCCTTTTTTCTTTGGAAATTACTTTCATATGAATAAGGCAGAATTTAGTGAATATATAAAGAATGCTCTTTCTGACAATGATCTTATAAGAGATCACCTTACTGAAGACCTACATTATATAGGCAGTAGACTAGGTCGCAAGCTTACTTTAGTCCGTTTGGCATTCAATGTTTTTATAGTAGGATTCTTCTCTTCAATTACTTTGACGATCATCCTAATACTTACATTTAAGTAGGCTTTCAAAAAATCTATTAAATTTATTTCTATTTATTATTGAAATATAAAATATGAAATGTACATTTGCATCGCTTTAGAAAATAACACATGTGGTTATGTATGAAATCAAAAGGATTTCTTATCAAGAGCAAAACGGAGGAGTGGCAGAGCGGTTGAATGCACTAGTCTTGAAAACTAGCATACTTTACGGTATCGGGGGTTCGAATCCCTCCTCCTCCGCATAGAATCTTTTTGATTCTAAAAATGAATTAAGGACCAATATTTTGAGCTTGCTCATGTATTGGTCTTTTTCATTTTATGAGCTATTGCGAAGTGATCTTAGGTGATACAATCGCCTCGTAGACAAAGACAATAGCGTATCTCATGGAATTCTGAGTCTCATTAACGGCTTACCAAGTTCTATTCTTCATTTTCCTCTATATATTACAGAACAATAAAGCTCAAATTTCATTTCTAGTACGTTACCTATAGATACAGGTAGCTACACATATGATTGGATATAGATTTACAAATTACGTTCCTGACGATTCTGACAAAGATCCATTTGAAAAATTACTCAAGATCTTCAAAGAATTATTGCTGCACACCTCTGGTGATGTATCAGAAGCCCTATCATGGCTTACAGAGTTAGATAAGCAATATGAGCTAACGACTCCAGAATATGGTATTGCTGATTTTATTGCTGACCTCAAAAAGAATGGGTATATTCAAGATCCTGAGAGAAAAGGGAATCCGGCAAATATGAACCCTACCTCTAAGATGGAATTAGAGCTCAGAAAGAAAGCCTTAGATGACATCTTTGATCAACTAAAAAAATCAAAATCAGGTAAACATAGCACCAAGAGCGCTGGACGAGGCGATGAATTGACTGCGGAAATAAGACCATACGAATTTGGTGATAAATTAGAGAAGCTAGATATCTCAGAAAGCATTAAAAATGCCCAAATCAATCATGGCATAGACGAATTCAAGCTTGCAGAGAGTGACTTACAGGTGCATGAGACATTCTATCAAAGCAGGACAAGTACTGTGCTTATGATAGACATATCTCACTCCATGATATTATATGGAGAAGATCGAATTACTCCAGCCAAGCGTGTAGCTATGGCATTAGCAGAACTTATTACCACTAGATACCAAAACGATACTTTAGATATCATAGTTTTTGGTAACGATGCATGGCAAATACAGATCAAAGATTTACCTTATCTGCAAGTTGGACCTTATCATACTAATACCGTTGCTGGATTAGAACTAGCAATGGATATTCTTCGTAAACGAAAGAACCCCAATAAGCAAATCATGATGATTACTGATGGTAAGCCAACCTGTATTAAAAAAGGAAAGCGATACATCAAAAACAGCCATGGTCTTGATAAAAACATACTTAACAGAACTCTTGCATTAGCAGTAAAATGCAGGAAATTACAAATACCTATTACCACATTTATGATTGCTAGAGATCCATACCTTGTTCAGTTCGTAGATCAATTTACCAAAGCTAATAATGGTAAGGCCTTCTATAGTTCTCTACAGGGATTAGGTGAATTCATATTTATGGATTACAAAAACAATAAGAAGAAGAAAAGATAGCGCTTACCACCACTAACCACTTCATTCTATTATTAAAGTAAAAAAAGATAACACATTGGATATCAATAAAATAAAAACACTAGGTGCACTTAAGAAGGCTGGATACAAAAGTAGAAGTATCAAAGAAGAATTAAGAGAAAATCTTATCACCAAATTAGAAACTGGAGAAAAGGTTTTCGAAGGTATATATGGATTCGACGACACCGTATTGCCAGACATCGAGAGAGCAATTTTGTCTCGCCACAATATACTATTGTTAGGTCTCAGAGGTCAAGCCAAAACGCGAATCGCCAGATTATTAACCACATTATTAGATGAATATATGCCCATCGTGGCGGGTAGTGAGATCAACGATGATCCGTTACAACCATTATCTAATTTTGCAGTGACAACTGTAGAAGAGAAAGGAGATAAAACTCCGATAGCTTGGGTACACAGAGATATGAGATATGTTGAAAAACTAGCTACTCCAGACGTAAGTATAGCTGACCTTATTGGTGACATTGATCCTATTAAAGCGGCTACACTTAAGTTGCCCTATTCTGACGAGAGAGTATTACATTTCGGACTGATACCAAGAGCCCATAGATCAATTTTTGTTATTAATGAACTTCCAGATTTACAAGCGCGTATCCAAGTTTCACTTTTCAATATATTGCAGGAAGGCGATCTCCAGATCAGAGGATTTAAGCTAAGACTTCCGCTTGACATACAGTTTATGTTTACGGCAAATCCTGAAGATTATACTAATCGTGGTAGTATAATCACTCCATTGAAAGATAGGATCGAGAGTCAAATATTGACACACTACCCTACGGAGATTGAAATTGCGACGGCTATCACAAGACAAGAAGCTAATATTCATGATGATCAAAAATCTAGAGTTACTGTTCCTGATGTACTACATGAACTCATGGAAAGCGTTTCGTTCCAAGCGAGAGAAAGCGAATTTGTAGATGAAAAAAGTGGTGTATCGGCCAGACTAAGTATTTCTGCATTAGAAAACCTAGTGAGTACTGCCGAACGTAGATCTATTAAAAATAAAGAAAAGAAAACTACCGTCCGAATCACAGATTTCTGGGGAGTAGTACCTGCCATTACAGGAAAGTTAGAACTAGTATACGAAGGAGAACAAGTAGGTCCTTACCAAGTCGCTATGAATATCATAGGTGCGGCAATACAAGAGATGTTTCTTGATACATTTCCACATCCAGACGACCATTCACGAAAGGATGAGAAAGATCCTTATGGCACTATCAAAGCATGGTTTCAAGCTGGCAATAAAATTGATTTGATCAATGATGACACCGACAAAAACTATAAGAAGAAACTTGACTCAGTAGCAGGATTAAAAACAGTAGTTAAAAACGCAGGCATTCCTGATAGTCAACTATATACCTTTATGGAACTCATGTTACACGGACTCTCAGAACTTGAAGTTATCACCAAATCATACCTTGAGAATACAAGCTCATTCAGCGATCCGTTCGCAGGCATGTTTGACAACTTGAATTAGTCATTTTCAGTTTCCTCCAAAAGGAAACTGAAAAGTCGGTTTACGCATTTCAGTAAACCGAATACACTCAACTTTTCAAAACTTCCTCTAAAAGGAAACTGAAAAGTCGGTTTACGCATTTCAGTAAACCGAATA
>CALKJD010000081.1 GCA_937995755.1 uncultured Saprospiraceae bacterium
AAAGGATTTTCTATCAGGAATAAAAGTGACTTGGTTAGTACCGCTATATTCTGATAGTAAGGGAGAGAAGATATACTATTAATAGAATGCTATACTTATACAATGTAGGTATTTACATCTATGGAGCTATATTGAAATTGGTTTCACCTTTTGTTCCCAAGGCTAAAGAGATCGTTCAAGGCAGGCAACAATCACTAGATATAATCCAATCCAAAAAGGAAGAACATCCCAACGCTAAGTGGATCTGGATTCATGCAGCTTCTCTAGGAGAATTTGAACAAGGCAGATATCTAATAGATCGCATTGCCATTGATTACCCTCAATATAAGATTGCACTCAGCTTCTACTCACCAAGTGGATATGTACCACGCAAGAACTATAAGAACGCTGATATGATCTTTTATATGCCTCTAGACACTAGGCATAATGCAAAAGTATTTATAGAGACTCTAACTCCTAGCCTAACAATTTTTATTAAATATGACTTTTGGTGGAATCATCTCTATACACTTCAATCACTATCAATACCAACAGTATTTATATCTTCTGAAATCAGACCTGAACAATACTTCATTAAAAGAAAGCTAGGTAATATTAGAAACCTGTTATCAGGTGTAGATCACTATTACGTGCAAACACAGAATAGTGCGGATGTATTACATTCTGTAGGTATAACTAACGCTACGGTCACTGGCGATTCAAGGTTAGACAGCATCTTGCACGAAGAAGTAAAAGAGCTACCGATTCAGAAGGAGATATTAAATTGGAAAGGCAATCAGAAATGCATCATTTATGGTAGTGTACACTTATCTGATATTGATGTTCTAAAAAGCATGCTAACGTTAGAAGCAAAACATCTAATTGTACCACATGATATAGACTTAGCTAATATTACAGCAATACAATCTCATCTTCCGACTTCAATAGTATATAGTCAATCTGGATTACAAGGTTCTACCGTTGCAATATTGGATCAAATCGGAGTCCTGCGGCATATATACAATACCGCCGATCTTGTATATATAGGTGGTGGTTTTGGTAAAGGCATCCATAACACTTTAGAACCTTTGGTACAGCTAGTGCCAATACTTATAGGACCCAAGTATCATAAATTTCCAGAGGCCATTGACCTTATTGCTATTGACGCTATCAGGACAATTGACATAGCTAATAAAGCGCATCAAGAAGCATCACGTATACTAGAAGACTCTAATAAGCAGAGTAAGACTACCCAACAACAGTATATATCAGCTCATAGTGGTGCTACTGACAGTGTTATCTACTCCTTAAAAAAGAATAAATGGATATAAATTTTATAAATATATGATGTTCGAGAAGACATTTGAATAACGTAAAATTTCTTACATTTATCTCACTTTTTAAGTACTAATACTATTCATGGATTAAAATCAATTAAACATTTTATTATGAAAAAAACTTATACTCAATTTTTTAAAGTCATTCTTGCTCTTTTCCTAGGAGTTTTTGGTGTATCAAGTGCTTCTGCACAATATACTATTGAGGTTGACGGTCAATTGTTACTATTAGAAATAGGACGACCTGGATATTTCGCAGGAGATGCTATAGATGCGCCTATCGCTGTAGCGGATAACAATTGTAGCCCAACTAATGTGTCTGGTGCTATAGCTATACTAGATCCAGATTTAGATACATGTGATCCAGGCGCGCAACTTACAGCTGCACATGATAATGGAGCAGTAGGGGTAATTATCTGTGGTCTTATCAATACTGATGGTGACTTATTTACGTTACAATATGAAGAAAACGAAGCAGGCGATATCATCTCAGGAATTGACATCGATATACCTACTTATACGGCATCTGCTGCAGATTGTGAAATCATGAAAGTAAGTACTCAAGGTATCTTAGATCTTCAAGTAACAGAATGTGATACTACAATGCCAGATAATATTGTTTGGGGAGCAGGTGGAGAAGGTCAGTTTGATGGTGGTCTTAACGATTGGGCTATCTCAAATGATCAATTAATGAGATGGGATGCTAAAGGTCAAGTAGATAGAGGATATCTTGTTGATAACGGTGGTCAAATACTATCTCCAACACTTTGTAACGGAGCTGTAGTTGCTGAAGGTGCTTTCGCTGATAACGAAGGTCTTCCAGACAACTTCGGTAATGGTCCATGTCCTGCACCAACTTGTACAGGTACACTTTCTTCTCCAGCAATGGATCTAAGTGCTGCTACAGGAGGTCTAGTACTAAGATTCTACCAATCAGTTGCTAACTTTGATAGTGACTACACATTACTTGTAAACGTAGATGGATTAGGAGGAAACGAATTTGAAATTCCTTTCAACGAAGATTTAGTACAATTCCAAATTACTCCAGGTTTTGTTGAGATTCCATTACCAGCAGCAGTTGTAGGAGAATCAAATGTGATCATTTCATTTGAATATACTTCAAACTACTACTACTGGGCAATTGATGATGTTTACGTTATTCAATCAGATGTACGTGATGTAAGAGTGAATAGCTTCGCTTCACACGCAATCAACTATGAAACGCCAGCATCTCAATCTGATATGATTCCACTTTTAGCGGATATCGAAAACAATGGTAACGTTGCTATAGATGGTGGTACACTTACTGCTACACTTACAAATGACTTAGGTGAAATTCTTGATGAAGCTACACTAGAGTATGGTGAGATTCTTCCTGGTGTTATTGATCAAAACAGATTATTCAATGAAACTTTTGCTATGCCTACTACTCCAGGTACATATGCAATTACTTATAGTTTAGTATCTGCAGAAGATGAAAACCTAGATAACAATACACAACAATTTACTTTCATCGTAGGTGGAGGTGAAGGTAACGTATTCTCTAAATGTGATGATACTGAAGCAACAAACGCAATTTCATTTCCAGATACTGAGTTCTTCTCATTAGGTGCTGGGTACCACGTTGAAAATGCATTGAGCCCAGGTGGAACTCAAATGTACATTACATCTTTAAAAATAGGAGCTTCAGTAACTGCAGACAACGCAGTAGATGGTAACATTTCTGTTGGTTTGTATGAGTGGAATGATTTCGATTTAGATGGTATCGTTGATCTTGACGATGACACAGGAATTCCAGAGAGAGTATTATTATTCCAGAAGTCTTACTTAATATTTGCAGGAGAAGCTCAACCAGATTTAGCTAATCTCACAATTGATTTAGGAGACGATAAAGTTGCTCTTAAAGATAATCAAAACTACTTAGTAGTAATGCATGGTAATCCTTTAAATGAAGGTGAGCAATACCTATTCATGGCGGCAGATGCTGTTGAGAATACTTCATATGATTATGGTGCATCTGCGTTTGCATTCGGTAGAGGTAGTGCTGATGGTGTAATTCCAGATGTTAACACTCCTGGTGAAACTACAGTAGGTACTATTACAGATAATCCAATAGAAATGTCAAGAATCGGATCTGTTGGAGGTACTGGTACATCAGCTGAGGACAACCACACTCGTCAGTTATCTGCAGTAAATAACTTCGCAGCATTAGCAGAAATGCATATTACTAATATCACAAGTACAGAAGACATCAATGAAGATATCGCAGTTTCTGTATTCCCTAACCCAGCAAAAAACAACATCTATGTTGATCTTGCATTAGAGAATGTATCAGAAAATGTAAATCTCCAAGTTGTAGATATTCAAGGAAAAATCGTAATGACGCAAAATTTCGCTAACGTGAAAGCTGATAAATTACAATTAAACATTGCTAATCTGAATACTGGGATATACGTAGTTAACATCAGAACTGAAGAAGGATTTACTTCAGCAAGATTTGTAAAGGACTAATACTCTAAATAGAGAATTATAACTTATATAGCCAGGCCAACTTAATCGTTGGTCTGGCTTTTTATTTGAAACTAGATTTACCATATTTTGGTTATCGTAATTGATAGTAGATTTTCATTTATATATTTGATGTAGCATTAGACCATGAGCACTATACAAATTAAAAAACCTAAAGTCGACATCTCTCCTAGTATTTTGGAGGAAATAAAGACTCAAGTACATGAAGCTGGACAAGTAGTAATACACTTTGTCTATCAAAATGAAGATTTCTGGATTGGAAGTAAAATACGCATTTGGCCGACTAGCTATTTATATGATAAAGGCTCAGCTCATATCAGCGAATTGGTACATTGTGAAAACATAGTACAAGCTCCTATGTGGCAAGAAGTTACTTATGGTACAAAATGCTATTTCACCTTGATATTTAGTGGGCTTCCTAGAGATTGCAGCTCCTTTGATTTTAAAGAAGATTGCGGTTCGGAAGGTGGAGGCTTTGAAGTATCAGATATCGCAAGAAACGAATCCGACATCTATTTCTTTAAAATCTATTAAAATCAACTTCTGGATCTATATCATGCTTACCTTCCATAAAGTCAATTAAATGTTCTGCCCAATATGGCGCAAGAGAACTTCCTTTAGTGCCTAAGCCTCCAAATAGATACATGGACCTATGTGTATTTGATCTTCCCAATAGTGGCTTACGTCCCTTTACACTTGGTCTGATACCTGAGATATGATCTACGATTTTATAGTCAGTAGACTTCAGAATATTAGATAGCTGATCCTTTAATTTAGTCAGTCCTTCTTTGGTTGGTTGATCATCCTCAAATTCTCGCTCATATCCTGATCCCACCCAATACTTATTCCCTTCGATTGGACATATAAAGATTCCATGCTTCACAATATCTTTTATATCGTAATTCGGCAATTCAACAATTAATACTTGTCCTTTATTGGGTTGAAAAGGAAGATCTGGAAAATAGGAATTATCTATAGATTGTACTCCTTCGGCAAACACAATCTTACCCACCTCGAGATCATCATAATACATAGTCCTAGGTTGAATCCTAAGGTGTTTAGATTTAAAGGTGCCCTCAATCAAGGCTTCCTGTTCTATAAGTGAATTTCGAAAGTCTATTAGTAATGATCGAAGGTCAACTCGTCCTCCCTTAATGATAGCACAACTCTCCACATCCTTGTAATACGGATCCAATACTGAAGTATCATAATCTTCAATGATATAATCACGATAGGCATCATCTAATAACCTACTAGACCATTTGTTCTCTTCGTAAATACTCCCTAATACACGGACGATAGTATGCTCATGGTAATATTTGCCACCAAGATCCTTCTCTAAAGACGCATACGTATCCACCGCTTCTGGAATCAAGTCATCTATCCTCCAAGATTTCACATAAGACCTTCCAGTAATAGGATTGACTATGCCAGCAGCTTTTGTGCTACTAGCAGTTCGGTGACCATCGTCAATTACTTTTACGCTAAATCCCTTCTGTATAAGCTTATAAGACAATACGGTTCCTGCTATGCCTTGTCCCACTACTAGATAATCTACCCTTCTGTCCATACTTTATATAATCTATAAATTTTCTAATTCTACTTTCTTCTTTTTAGAAAACGAACTTACCACTAAGTCATAAGAATGGTCTATTAATGACAATATCATTTGATCTTCTAGTTGACCTTCAACGACCACAGTATTCCAATGCTTCTTACTCATATGATAACCTCCAGTAATCTCACTATGTTGATCTCTTAGTTCGAGCGCATACTCTGGATCGCATTTCACATTAATCTGTGAAGGTATACGATCCAGACTTGTGAGAAGAAACATCTTATCCATAACCTTAAACACAAGTGTAGATTCGTCAAAAGGGAAACTCTCACTTGTTCCTTTTTTAGAAAGACAATACTCTCGGATATATTCAATATTCATCGCGGATTATTTTTCTTCGAAGTACCCAGTTTTTCTATTTTTCTTCACTTCATTCCAATTGTAGTACCTACCATTCATAGCCACATAGACTCCTGGAGTAAGTACTTGCACAAAAGCCAATGCACTCCCAAGGTTGAAGAAACCGTCCGATGAGGTACCAAATGCATAAGGTATCATAGCACCTGTCAACACTATAGTTTTACCCTTTATGTCGGCTTCGGCCAAAGTCTCAGCAGTAGAGACTATTCTATCTGTGCCATGAGTTATGATTATCTTGTTAGTGTTAGATCGCTTACAGTTATGTATAATGATCTCTTTATCTTCTTCTGTCATCTCTAGACTATCAACCATCATAAGAGTGCGGACATCTATATCCAAAGTACAACGTCCTCTCTCAAACATTTCATTAAGATGGGTATCCTTAAAGTAAAGCTCACCAGTGATATAATTATACATTTTGTCAAACGTACCACCAGTAACAAATACTTGAATTAAATCCTGCATATAGTCTATTGTTAATATTGGGTGTGAAATTAAATAAATCCATCAGATTAAATCGTAGATAAATGCAATTCTGTATGTTTGTCTTTCATTATAAAAACACCAATTGATGAACGTATCACACATGCTAACTAATAGAGTGCAATCTATGGAAGAATCTGCCACTCTCAAGATGTCTGCTAAGGCTCGTGAAATGAAAACTAAATTTGATGATGTGATTAGTCTTAGTCTAGGAGAACCTGACTTTGATACTCCTGAACACATTAAGGCATTTGCAGTACAGGCTCTCGCTGATGGCTATACAAAGTATACTCCTGTAACAGGCCTAGTCGAGTATAGAAAAGCTATTCAGACCAAATTTAAAAGAGACAATGGTTTAGAATATGACATGGATGAAATCATTGTAAGTAACGGTGCCAAACAATCTATATCTAATATCTGTCAAGCAATCGTACAAGAAGGTGATGAAGTGATTATATTCACTCCATACTGGGTAAGCTATAGTGATATAGTAGGATTGGCTGGAGGTACTGTCATACCTGTCAAAGCCGATATACATCAAGACTTTAAGGTAACCGCTCAACAGTTAGAACAGGCTATTACTCCAAGGACGAAAGCAATACTATTTTCTTCTCCGTGTAATCCAACTGGATCTGTATTTACAAAATCAGAGTTAGAAGAACTTGCTGCCGTAATCGCTGCACACAAAAATATACTTGTTATCTCCGATGAAATATATGAATACATCAACTTCGGAGAGAAGCATTATAGTATCGGTGCTATAGAGAGTCTCAAAGGAAGAGTAGCCACTGTCAATGGTATGGCTAAAGGCTTCTCTATGACAGGATGGAGATTAGGATATATGGGTGGGCCACCTTGGTTAGTAGCTGCCTGTGCCAAGTTGCAGGGACAAGTAACAAGTGGGGCTAATTCATTTGGACAGAAAGCTGCTTCAGAAGCATTACTGGCTGATCTAGGACCTACTATAGAAATGAAAGAAGCGTTTGCCAAAAGAAGAAAATTAGTAATAGACCTATTCAAAGATATTCCTGGAGTAAAATGCAACAATCCTAAAGGCGCGTTCTATGTTTTTCCAGACATCAGTGAATACTTTGGCAAATCCGATGGACACACTACATTAGATAATAGCGAAGATTTTTGTGAAGCTGTGCTAGAGAACACACATGTAGCTTTAGTCCCTGGAATAGCATTTGGAGACGACAATTGTTTCAGACTTTCTTATGCCGCTTCCGAAAAGGATTTAATAGATGCTATAGGAAGACTTAAGGACTACTTGTCTAAATTCAAATAACGTAACTTCACTAGGTAGTTATAAGATCACTACAAAAGATCTGTGATCTTCAGAAAGAGTAATAAGCGTAAAAACTTATTACTCTTTCTTTTCTTTGAGAAATGCCTTTTTTGATCGATCCATATTTTTCAATAACTTAAAGAAACGATTAAGATCCTTAGAGATTAGTTTTTTACTTTTTGGATTAAGATAGTTAGCATCTTCAACGATCTTCAGTAGTTCGTCTTTCTTATTTAAGAAGAATAGTGAGGTTGTCACTAATTCTTCATACGTCAAATCCTTACCTCTAAAAAATGGTTGTCGTAAATGATCGATAGGCAACTTAGAAGATAAGGCTGCGTAGTCTTGATCAACTATACCTGCGTAATCAAAATCATATGGAATAGCTCTAGGCTTCTTAGCTCCTTCAGGAAAAATCACTTCTAGATTATGCTTATTGTAAATTGCATAATCGTTATTCATAATCATATATTGAAAGAACTGCATTCTAAGATACGATACACGCTCTAATGCTTGATCATTCACAATTCCATCTTTGACCAAAACCGCATTGGTCCTGATACTATAATCTTTGTCATCTTCAATAATAAATCCAGTAAGATCAAATTTCTTCTTACCTTTTTCACTAAGTATTAGATTCACTAATCTAGTATCGAACCCAAAACTATCAATGGCTTTATATAATTGATACACAAGATATTCCTTATATAAACCTTCTTGATACTCTTCACCATAGTTGCAGGGCAAGACCATTTTAAGTTTATCATTATTAGTAAAACCTAAATAATCTAGCGTCTTCTTAGAAAAATCAATTTTCAATGGTGGAAGGTAACATGACTTTTTTCGCATGTTTCCACGCGCCCTTATCCTTACATCCCAACTTCTGTTAAATTCCTTATCATGTATTGCTGTAAGTGTCGCTTTCTGATATTCTTCTTCTTGTTTGTTTTTAATCAACGCTCCCATATCAGTGTCCAGCATTATCGTAAGTTCCTTATCTTCGGTATCATGAACATAGCTAAATGGACTTCTATTCTCATCTTTCGTATCTAATGCTGCTCTTCGGCCACTAAGCATTCCTCTAAATAATGAATCTCCTTCATATATTAATACTTCTCCTGACTTACCAAATTTGATACTACTATCTATTAATATTATTCGGCCTTGGTGCAATGGAACGATACGTGGCATAGATGTATGTCCTACTATTATTCTTTCAAGCCCAAGAGTATTTAATATCACTTCTACTTGATCTAGATCGAATCCTTCTGGATTAGCATAGCCTCTGTACCATAATGGTCCATTTTCAAAATAGAGCATCGAAAGCAAGTCGTCCTTACCTTCATCCAAATCATTATTACTCATTACCTGCTCCTTGAAAGTATTATTAAGCACTTGCAATGAGCTTTCCTTATCAATAACGCTCTTAGAAAATCCACCATGGACAAAACCAATTCCGTTGATTACTGTAGAAATATTCTTACTTCGCAACCACCTTCCAAGTACCGTATTTTCATCATAAAGCTTTGGATATTCTATCCCAAATGAACCTGTTGTGAATCTATATTTAGGATGAATATATCGTATATCACCATGTAAAATCATTAACTCATGATTTCCGAGCAGAACATGTACTTTTCCACCAGCAGCCTTGGCTTGTTTTTCTAATTTATACAATGCCCATAAAGTTTCCGTGACTTGATCTCCCCTATCAAAAACATCACCTACAATTACTAAATGACCATCACCGTATATCCAATTATCATCTTCATCAATGATTTTATGCTCTTTCATTAATACTTGAAAGAGATCGTACTGTCCATGAATATCACTGATGGCAACAAATTTAGAAACGTTCTCATGTCTCTGGAATTCATCAACATCAAAACTTAGGTCACTCGTTTTTACTACTGGTAATCCTTTCTTGTCAAAAACAAATTCATCGGCAATCGAAACCACTGTATCGTGCTTTTCGCCTTCTTCAATCCACATGATCCTAGCCGAAGTACCATTGCTACCAATATATGGTCCATCGCTGTACTTAGGCCTTTTTTGCGCCTCCACAGATGTCAGCAGCAAGAATATCATTAAAACACTCATTGCTGCATTAATGATCGAATTTTGATTTTGATTTAGGCTGTTCAAGACGTATGTATTTTATGAGATATGTAAAAGTATTCTATTCTGAGGAAACCTTTACAATTACATTAATCTGATTTAAGTTATACTAGTTCCATATAATCTAGACATGCTAACTTCTATCTTCAATACTACAGTTTAATAATCCGAAAATACCAACAAATACGCTGAACTATACATATATAAAACATAACATTAGCTCAGTTAAAAACTATATTTGTTTTTCAATATGATACTTGTGAAATATACGCTCTACCTACTATTTGCCCTATTGCTTTTTGGTTTTTATCACTTATTCGTAAGAATTCCGATCATTGCTGGCTATACAGCTAAGTGTGCTTGTACGCAATATTATGAAAATGGAAGGTCTCTTGATGCTATTGCAGATGAAGACTTCAACCTTTCTTTACTACGCATTGCAGGACTATCAGCAAATGATACTGAAAAATCGATTGCCTCTTCAGTTTTTGGTATGCGGAGCCGTACCGCAGTATATAAACAAGGTCTAGGATGTCAATTATTACAAGGAAAGGATGACTACAATATAAGTCTGCCAAAGGAAATTTCAATTAGCCTTAGTGATACTTTAGATTACCCTTATGGAAGTAAAATCCCTACAAAGCTTCCAAGCAATATTAATCTTGAAAAATTAGCTGATGCAGGAAAGCAAGCATTTGATAAAGATAGAAAGATAGTTACTAAGAAGACAAGGTCTCTATTAGTGGTGTATAAGGATACCATTATATTAGATATTAATGAAGATGGTTTCACTTCAGACACTCCACAGCTCGGTTGGTCCATGACTAAAAGTTGGTTGAATACACTGGTCGGCATACAAGTATTAGAAGGTAAAATGAATATTGCTGACGATCAACTATTTGACCATTGGACTGACAATAGATCTAAGATTACATTAGATCATATGCTGACGATGACTACTGGAATAGATTGGGAAGAAGAATACATTGCTGTGGCTGATCCAACTGAAATGCTTTATATGTCAGAAGATATAGTGAGCGCTGCCAATGATAATCCACCGCTATACATCCCTGGCACACAATGGTACTACTCTTCTGGTACATCAAATATGATATCTGGCTTATTAAGAGATCAGTTTGATTCAGTAGAAGATTATCTAGTCTATCCATACAAGGCCATGTTTAATAAATTAGGCATGAGTAACAGTTTTATGGAAGTAGATGAAATGGGCAATTATATTGCTTCGTCTTTCGGCTATGCCAGCACGAAAGATTGGGCTCGTTTTGGTTTGCTATATATGCATGATGGTATATGGAATGGTGAGCGAATATTACCACAAGGATGGGTGAAATATACTACAACGGAAGTACCTAGTAGCGAAGGAAGATATGGTGCTCATTTCTGGCTCAATAAGAGAGGAGCAGAATTTGCAGACGCTCCATTTGATACTTACTCAGCAAATGGCTATAACGGACAAAAAACAATCATCATTCCAAGTAAGGAATTGGTAATTGTTAGATTAGGACTTAATTCTGACTTTGACTTCAACAGTTTAATCCAGTCCATTATAAATGCTATAGATCATGAATAAATTAATACTCGTTATTTCATTGACACTTTCGTTTACTTGGATCTCATGCAATAGAACTAATAGTACACTTATAGAAGATGATTCATTACCATTTACTATTGAATGCAAATCATACCTACACACTCT
>CALKJD010000082.1 GCA_937995755.1 uncultured Saprospiraceae bacterium
GCCAGGTGGGAAGGATAGACCTTTACTATCGTTTGTCAATATTTTTTTGGTAGGCGCATGGCAACTTAAAACCAGAATCATGAGAGTAATAGTATAGATGTAGTGTGTCGCTTTCATAATTTATGGTGAGTATAGTTCTAATTATGGATTAATCAAAATACGAGTGTAGTTGAATAATGTATCTTCTAAATATAATCTCAAATTAAAACTATTTTTCATTTTTGAAATAGAAAACTGGTTTTGGGTATTCACGTTTATCTTTTAGACAATTTGTTTGATTCTGTCTTAGCCTTTAAGTGATTGTTCCTCCTGTCGTTACGGTAAAGGGTTTGATTTCTTTTTTTTTACAATAAAATTAGTTGTGATTTTACTTAACTCATTGCAGCGTTTTGGGCGCATCGATCATTACCATAATGAATGATAACTCTAAAGGTTTAAGGAGTTTGTAAAGTGGAACATATGTCAAGGAGTTATATTTTTATTGCAGTAATGATAAGTCTATTAGTATCAGTTACTTATGATTTAAGTGCGGCAGTGCCAATGATGGACGAAATATGCGATAATGGTATCGATGATGATAATGATGGACTTATAGATCTCAATGATAATGACTGTGTCTGTAATGATAAGATATTTGACTATGTAGACCTTATTCCTAATCCTGGGTTTGCTTTAGTAGATGGTTGTTGTGTATTAGAATTAAATATAGGCATCTCACCTTGTTTAGAAAATTGGGTAGCTATAAGTGATACTCCAGATATTTATAGTCCTAATTGCTTAAGCGAAAGTGAGATTGTTTCAATTGAAGCACTTATTGAAATTGAAATTAATAGCGAAGTGGCTAGGTGTTATTACGATGGATCGGTATATGAAGAAATTTTAGGAACTTGCTTTTCTTCACCTTTGACATTAGGTAAGGAGTATGTACTTGGTTTTGATATTGCATTAACTAATGGTGAAGATGAAGTTGTTAATTTCGCTTTATATGGCGTTAAAGATTGTGGTCAACTAACCACTATTGATGGTGAAAATATTTGTAATGAAGAGACTGTTGTAGAATTAGCCGTGGGTATAGATTACATGGATTTTCCTGATTCTCAATGGACACAGAAAGACTTTAGCTTTGTAGCGGATTATCCTTACGAAGCATTTTTCTTAGGTTTAAGCTGTAGTGCGCCTAACTCATGGACTTCTAACGTTAATTTATTCTTTGATAATTATACACTTCAAGAGAGTGAAGATTATTTCACTTTGCTGAGTACAGAGGGCAATTTATGTGATCTGGATTTGCAGCTTAGTTCACCTTTGATGGGCGATTACGATTATCAATGGTACTTTGATGGTATAGCGATAATAGGAGCGACGGATGATCAATATATTCCTACAGAAAAAGGTGAATATATATTAATAGCTACGTGGGAAGGAGGATTGTCATGCATCGAATCACTACCATTTATTGTTGATGATTATTATGAAAATATAGTAGTGCATATTGAAGAATCTATTTGTTATGGCAGCTCTATCATCGTATATGGAATGGAATATTCTGTTGCAGGATCTTATACAATTCCAGTTCAGTCAACTACGGACTGTGACACCATATATTATCTGGACCTAACGACACCATTGACTAATACAAGCTCTTCTTTTCTTGTGGAGATCAACGAAGGCGAAGTCTATCCTTTTGGCGGTAAGTTACTGTCAAAAGAAGGGGTATATTATGACACCTTATCTACTGATGGAGAGTGTGATAGTCTAGTGACTTTAACGTTAGTATTCGATCAAGGAGAGCCTAATCTGAGTTACGACTCTCATTATTTTAATGAAGATTGCTCACTTTTATTTGCGACGGTATGTAACACAGGTAATGCAATTTTCGAAGAAGATGAATTGCAAGTTTCGCTTTTTAATGAAAATCCTATTGACAATACTACTAATGCATTCTCGTTGAATGTATTTGACAGTGGGGTAGATATTCTCATGGAGCCAGGCGAATGTCAAGTTTTAATCTTTTGGGCAGCAGATTATTCTGACTCAATAGGTGATTTCTATGGTTTTATTAATGTGGATCCAAGTGTTTCTGCACCTTTTGATTTTGAAAACGATTTCCCAAATACCAGTTATCCAGAAGTAGATTATACTGATAATGTTTTTGAATTCAATTTTGATAGCTGTGGGGACGAATGTACAGATCCTGATCTAACTATTGCTCAGGTAGAGGTGGATCTATTTTGCACTCAACTTAATGTCAATATTTGTAATGTAGGCGAATCGCTTTTTTCTGAAAATCAATTGTCATTTTCAATCTATAATGAAGACCCCAGTATCAGTTCTGTTGGGTTAAATACGGTGTTGAATTATGATACGCCTCTTACTATAATTTTAGATGAGTGCTATGATGTTTATTTTGATATATCTAGTTTTAATACCGATCTGGGATCATTTTATATAATGGTCAATGATGACGGTACTGCCAATACTCCTTTTAATTTTGATATAGATTTTCCTACTACAGGCTACATAGAATGCAACTACGATAATAATCTAGCAGTATTTGATTTTGGTGATTGTGATGAAATCCCTACAGTAGAAATATGCGATAATGGTATCGATGATGATAATGATGGACTAATAGATGCTTTTGATCCAGATTGTCCTTGTAATAATTTACTCGATTTTGATTATTCCATTTCCACGCCTTTTCCTTGTGTAGACCCTATCATACTTTCAGTGCCTATCGTTGCAGATTTTAACTATCAATGGTATGTCGATGGAGTTCCCTTAGCTGGAGAGACACATGGCACCTATGGGGCATCGGTAAATATTTATGATCAGTCTAATCAATTTTATGTTTATATCGATGATGGTATTAATTGTAAACTACTAGGCCCAATTAGTATCGATCCTTGTCTCGATTATGAAATTTGTGACAATGGAATCGACGATGATAACGATGGACTGATAGATGCATTTGATCCAGATTGTGATTGTACTGATACGTTAATACAAGGACAAACTCATATACCCAATCCTGGATTTGAAGAGCATACAGGATGCTGTTTTTCGAATTTAGATTTTTCAGAGAATAACTGCATCGATGAATGGGAATTAGTGGCACCCTCTCCAGATTATTTTGGTGTAGATTGTATTTCCATAGAAGAAGGAGAAGGTTTTGTAAATACTTTTGATGATTCATTTGTAGGTTTGGGTATGGCGTCTACTGGTTCAGAGATGCTTGGTGTTTGCCTGAGTACTCCATTGCAATCAGGAATTGAATATAAGATAGATATCAAAGCTTGTGTAGCTGATAATAGTTTATTTCCGACGAGTGGCCCAGTAGAGATTGCTTTGTACGGTTTTTCTGGACCTTGTCCGGATTTTTCAAGCCTGATAGATCCTTCAAACGATGATCTTTGTAGTCTTCCTCTTCAAAAAGAAGAATTGATTACAATTACGTCTGCCGATCTTTTACAAAGGGAATTTAGAAATATCGAAGCTACTATAACTCCTAGTATGGATATAGATTATGTAATCTTCTCATTACTTTGTGGACAGTCTAGCATTGAGTTTTCTTATTTCATGATTGCCAACGTACAGATATCGGAAAAAGTAAATAGCCCTTGGGGATTTTCTGGTACAATATCTACAAGTGATCTATGCGAAGATCCTCTAGAACTTTCTATACCTTATTCTGATACCCTCAGTTACCAATGGTACCAAGATAGTATTCCTATAACTGGTGAAGACGCGGCTATATTAGAGTTGGACCTTACTACCGCAGTCAATAGCCAATATCATGTTTTTGTATATAATGATAATGGTTGCGTATTAGTAGGGCCTGTAACTATAGAGCATACTATTATTCCTCCGACTAATCTATTTGCTTCTATTTGTCAAGGTGCAACGTATAGTTTTGCAAATTTAGAGCTAATGTCTGCAGGTATCTATCGCGATACTCTTACGAGTCAGAATGGTTGTGATTCTATATTGATTCTTCAACTTTCAATTCTTGATTTTTTAGAAGAGACTATCACTGCGACGATCTGCGAAGATGCCACTTATCCATTTGATAATCAAGAATTGAGTACTTCCGGTATTTATAGAGATACACTTACGAGTGTAATGGGATGTGATAGTATCGTTATACTAGACTTGACAGTGGTGGATCAAATAGAAGTAAGTGTTTCAGAGTCGATTTGCGAAGGAGAAGAATTTGATTTCAATGGTAGGATCGTTGATGCGCAGGGTTTATATTTCGATACGCTTTCTACTCAGATGGGTTGTGATAGCATCATCGAATTGGTATTGGGTTTTTCCAATTATTTGAGAGCAGATATGATAGTGGAAATTTGCCAAGGAGAAAGTTTTTTGTTTGGAGATATTGATCTTACTCAAGAAGGGATATATATGGATACGATCCCTCAGGTACTCACTTGTGATTCTATTATAGAGCTCAAATTAAATGTTTTGGATGTAATGGAGACTACGACCGTAGAAATTATTTGTGAAGGAGAATTCTTTCCTTTCGATGGTCAAATGTTAAGTCTTTCTGGTGTGTATCAAGATACGCTCACTGGTGTGAATGGCTGCGATAGCATTGTTGCGGTTGATCTGACTGTGATCAGTAAAGATGGGCATAGCATTACGGAGTCTATTTGTGAAGGCGGACAATATGATTTCAATGGTCAACTGCTAACTGCAGAAGGCATATATATAGATACACTGACTAATCAGATGGGCTGTGATAGTATTGTAGAACTAGTGTTAGGTTTTTCAAATTATTTAAGAGCAGATTTGGAAGTAATTCTATGTGAGGGAGAAAGTTATTTTTTCTCTAATATGAATCTGAATCAAGAAGGATTATATATAGACACAATCTCAAATAGTACAAGTTGCGATAGTATAATCTCACTATTTTTAGAGATAGATATGGCTTCTGTATTTACGTTTGAAGATTCTATTTGTACTGGAGATTCATATTCTTTTGCCGGACAAGAATTATTTTCTGAAGGTACATATTTCGATAATCTTCAAAACTACAGAGGCTGTGATAGTATTGTCACATTGATTCTTTCAGAGAAAGTCATGCCAGAGTTATTAATAGAGCAGACTATCTGTGATGGAGAAGAATTTGTAATCAATACACAGGCCTATAGTGAGAGTGGAGACTATACTTTGATGCTAGAAGCTAGTGAAGGATGTGATACGCTATTGACCTTGTCACTTATAGTCGAAGAGACATTTATCATCGATACTACTTATGTAGAAATATTAGAAGGGGATATCTATACGTTTAACGACATAGTATTTAATGAAGCTGGAATTTATGATCTATCCTTAATGTCTGTCTCAGGATGTGATAGTCTGGTAGTGCTGAATCTGAGTATAGCTGGTGGAGTATATGTACCTAATGTTTTTTCTACGTCATCCATTTCTGGTAACGATCGTTTTATCATGGTTAGTAATGGAGATGTTGTAGTTACGGAATACAGTATTTTTGATCGATGGGGCAATAGGGTTTTTTCAAATAAAAACTTCAGAACTACAGACGGACTAGAAAACTATTGGGATGGCTACATTAATAATCAAGTTGCCATGAAAGGCGTCTACGTATACTATATACAATATGAAAAAAGTACTGGCGAATTGATAGATATGGTTGGGTCAGTAACTGTCTTATGATGAAGCGAGTGTGGTACATGTTGTGCCCTTGTTTTAGTACAAGCTACAAATGTTTATTGCATAGATTTTAAATTTTTGTTTACATTTAGACTAAGTAATCGGTATGTATAATTTGAACAGCTATGTACTATAAGTATGGGGTATTATTTATTTGTGGATTCATTCTATTTTCATGTAGTCCTAAGTCAACTACTCAGATAAAGAGTCTTGCATTAATCGGTAAAGACTATAAGGAAATAAAAGAAAATATTCCATATTCTCACGGAGCCAAATACCAAGAAACCGCAGATGCGGATGTAGTTTCTGACACACTTATCGTATTGTCATATGTTAATAATGCTCCCTTTGAAGGTTTGTTTTTGTTTGAAAATGACAAATGCTATTATGAGAAATTGAATATCTATTGCTCACCCTGCGCAGATCAATTGGTTAGCGATATTATGAAAGATGATAATTTTGACTTTGTAGCCATCGATAATGTCAATTTCATTTCTCAAAAAGATAGTTCGATAGTGCTGCGGCTAAAGGAAAAGTTAACCGATATTGGTAACTGTAATGAGATCACGATAATCAAAACGGGTAGTACATCTGCAAGTCAATAGTATTAAGAGGGTAGTTCTTTTATTCTTTCTTAAAGAATCTGAAATGTCCAGTATTGCGTTCAGCTTTGATACAAGTAAGATGAGTGCGATTACGGAAAATATAAAGCCCAATCAAATTAATGATCAGGCTCTATATTTTGTATTCTGTTAAGCTTATACTTCAACTTGTTTTTATCGGAGTTCATGTGTTTGCTGCGCAAGCCACATTCTTACTCCGACGACGCGCATATGCTGCGCAAGCCGTTGCTTACTTATTCTCCGCGTATTTTTTCTCTACTACATTCCAGTTGACTACACTAAAGAAAGCGTTGATGTAATCTGGTCTTCTGTTTTGGTAGTTGAGGTAGTATGCATGTTCCCATACATCTAATCCCATGATAGGAGTTCCTCCACATCCGATACCTGGCATCATTGGGTTATCTTGATTTGCTGATGAGCAGATCTCTAATTTACCACCTGGGTGTACACATAGCCATGCCCATCCTGATCCAAATCTAGTAGCTGCAGCCTTGCTAAATTGCTCCACCATGGCATCTTTAGATCCAAATGCTTCATTAACAGCATCTAATAATTCACCTGATAACCTACCTCTATCTTCAGGATTGAGTATCTCCCAGAATAGTTTGTGATTCCAGTATCCTCCACCATTGTTCCTTACACCTGCATTGCTAGTGTCTAGGTTTTTGAGGATGTCTTCTATTGATTTATCAGCTAGATCAGTTCCTTCTATTGCTGCGTTGAGCTTAGTCGTGTAGCCATTGTGGTGCTTAGTATGATGTATTTCCATCGTACGTGCGTCGATATGCGGCTCTAGAGCGTCGTATGCATATCCTAATTCTGGTAGTGTAAAAGCCATATTGCTATCTTGTTTATGTTTTAGTGAATAGAATTGCGCCGCTCTCATGAAGCGACATATATATAAATGCTAATTTAGCGTTTAATGTTTTAATATCATATTGACTTCATATTAAGATTTAGTTATATATGATTATTTTTGAATCAAATCTATTTCAATATGAAGGTGTTTTTGAGTATTCTATTGTTTTCTTTCTTCTTATCCTGTAATCAATCCAATAAGGAGCAAACTTCTGAAAAGACAGTAATATTGCCAGCCGAACCGTCAAAATTTGAGAAAAGAGAGGATTGCTATAGTGATAGAAACGTAGTGAAGATTGTTAATGATACAAAGGCAAAAGTACTAACAGCTGGTAAGTTTGGTATTCTTGACTGTTATGAATTAGGAGATAGGTATCAACCCTGTGATTTGCCAGATTGGGCGGTAGTAGGCGCGGAGGTGATCGTCTCAGGTGTAGCTAAAGAAGTACATGAAAATGAACGTCGTGCTGGAACTCCATTCTTCATCAGTACCATCTCAAAACCTTAATTGGACGAATATTAACGTTGTCTTTATGCTTTTAACATACTATGGGAAGCCTAGTAATGGTTCTATATATAAAGCTAGGGTTTAAGATTGTCTCTTCATTTCTATTGTTGTATCTTTATATGGTAATTGTATCATATATAGTATTTTACGAATATTAAAATAATTTCATATGAATTCTATGTATTCAAAATTTGGACTTTTTTCGGGTCTCATTTTTACTTGTCTCATTACAATATCTTTTGGTATTTCTGAAGATTCGACATCGACGAATGCTGCTGCTATTGGAACAGGCCACCTGCCACAGCAAGTACATTCAATAGATATTAATAAGTCTTACGATCTGGCGGGTGAGGTAGTACCTATGAATATGGATACTAGAGAGCGTCTAGATAGAGAGCTTTCTGTAAATGCATATTGGCATAGTAGTACTTTGCTTAATATCAAAATGGCTGCTAAATATTTTCCTACTATCGAGAGAGTGCTAGCAGAAGAAGGTGTACCGGATGATTTTAAATATTTAGCGGTAGCTGAGAGTAATCTGCGTAATGTGAGCTCTAGTGCTTCGGCGAAGGGATTTTGGCAATTTAGAAAACTGGCTGGAAAAGAATGGAAGCTAGAGATCAATAATGAAATCGATGAAAGATATCATATCGAAAAATCTACTCGTGCAGCTTGTAAATATCTCAAAAGCATGAAAAAGAGATTTGGCACATGGAGTAATGCCGCAGCAGCTTATAACGTAGGGCCAACTAGCTTCAATAAGCAACGTAAAGCACAAGGTGAAGAGAGTTTTTATAATATGAATATTAATGCCGAAACAGGTAGGTACTTATTTAGAATTATAGCAATCAAAGAAATAATGAGTGATCCTCAAGCCTATGGCTTCTATTTGGATGCCGCGGATAAATATGGATCTCTAGATCAGGTGGAATATGTTACCGTAAATAGTTCTATACCAAATCTTAGTCAATGGGCACATGATAAAGGGATCAGTTACCGAACGCTCAAATACTTTAATCCTTGGCTCATAGCAGGGAAGCTGACAGTGAAAAATAATACGTATAAAATTGCGATTCCATTAGACAAAACGGCTTATTAAATTGATGCAATCTTATTGTTTCAAACTGTTTCAAACTGTTTTGATAGTGATCTAGAATATCTTTTTCAGTATACTTCTTTAATTTATTTACCTCTGTACAGATGATTTACATTTGGTAATTCGGCATGTAAACTTATGAATATAAGTATGTTATAATTGAGTTTGCTTATTTTTTTCATTCCATAAATATTCACAACTGAGGCACTTTTTATAGGAGCGGGTCAAAGAAATTTCTCAAAATGCAACATTGTTGCAAAATAGTATATACCTTTGTCATAATTAATAATATAAACATATATCATGACTAAGAATTTTCTAACACTTACAGTATTTTTATTCTTTTCGATGGTTTTTATAGCTTGTGAAAAGGACGATCCTATTATTCCTAATGAAGAGGAATTGATCACTACGGTAAATTATACATTGTCTCCTGCGAATGGAGGAAATGACATCGTTTTGAGTTTCGTAGATTTAGATGGCGATGGTGGAAGTGATCCAATAATCACAGGAGGTACATTGGCTGCTAATCAATTGTATACAGGTCGACTAGATCTTCTTAATGAAGCAGAATCTCCAGCGGAAAGTATTACAGAAGAAATAGTAGAAGAAGATGAAGATCATCAATTCTTTTTTGAATCTACAGTAAATGGAATGAGTATATCTTATACCGATCAAGATGCCAACGGCAATCCTGTAGGTCTAAACACTTCGATAATGACAGGGGGGGCAGCGACAGGATCCATTAAGGTAATTTTAAAGCATGAGCCTAATAAAAATGCTGATGGAGTCTCTGATGGAGATGATACCAATGCAGGTGGAGAGACAGATATTCAAGTGATTTTTCCAATAGATGTTCAGTAAATATTTCTATTGCATATTTGTATTGTCTTGTATTTTTTCAAGTGCAAGCATAGTAGCTCAGGATTGTAATGTCACAATTCAAGGGCGAGTAATTGATGAAGCTTCGCAGCTACCATTGTCATACGTCAATGTGTATTTGCAAGAGTCATCTCAAGGAGTGGCCACAGATGATGAAGGGCGATTTTTATTTAACAATATATGTATTGGACATTACCATATTATATTTTCTCATATTGGTTGTGAAGATTATAAACTGCATATAGATTTAGAGAAAGATACGGTGATTGATGTCACTTTATTACATACAGAAACTTCGCTAAGTACTGTAGTGATTCAAGGGCATAAAGACAATGTTGGTACGCAACCTAATCTTACGGTAAATAGAAAAAAAATAGAAGATAGTAATAACCAAAATCTATCAGGTCTTATTGAAAATGAAACGGGTGTGCACCTCATCAAAAATGGAAGCGGTATATCAAAGCCTGTCGTACAGGGGCTTTACGGTAATCGTCTTACTATATTGAATAATGGTGTACCCCAAAGTGGGCAGCAATGGGGAAATGATCATAGCCCTGAGATCGATCCATTTGCTGCTGATAATATTACGATACTCAAAGGGGCAAGTGCGATAGAATATAGTGGTGGTAACTTAGGAAGTGTCATACTGGTGGAGCCGAAGCGTATTACACGCGAACCTCACCTTCATGGTCAAGTAAATTACTCTTTTGAGTCTAATGGTCGCGGTAGTAATCTCAATGTAAGATTGGAAAAATTTTCATCTAAATTGGCGTGGAGGCTCAATGGTACATTGAGAAAATACGGTGATAGAAGATCCTCTGATTATTACCTTAATAATACGGGTTTAGAAGAGGCCAATCTTTCATTGCAATTAGAAAAGTCTTGGAATGATAAGTTGTTTGTTGATTTTTATGCCAGTACATTCAATAATAAGTTGGGTATTCTTCGTGGTGCTCATGTAGCTAACTTGATGGATCTCGAGCAGGCATTTCAACAGACCGTTCCATTCTATACAGAATCTGATTTTAGTTATGGTATCGATGCACCAAAGCAACATGTTTCGCATCAGTTGGCCAAGCTTAAAGCTAAATACTATTCATCAGAAAAATCAGTAATAGAATTAGTGCTCGCAGGACAGCTCAATAGTAGACAGGAATTTGACATCAGGAGAAGTGGAAGATCAGATATCCCAGCTCTCAGTCTTAGCCAAACTACGTTCAATGCAGACCTAACTTACTCTAAAGAATTTGCGGACAACTGGTCTATGAAATTGGGGAATCAAAATATATTTACGGATAATACTAATGATCCAGAGACTGGCATTCTTCCTTTGATTCCTGACTATTTTTCATTTGAAAGTGGATTTTTTATTACACTTTCCAAAAAGATAAATAGAACTCAATTTAAATCTGGCTTTCGTTATGATTATGAAAATCAAAAAGCGGTAACCATCACTAATTCTGTTCCCAAAGAAATAGTGAGATATGATAATCAATTTCAAAATGTTAGTGGACTCTTTGCTATTGAAGTGAATGTAACGGATCAGCAAACCTTAAGCTTCAATACAGGATTATCCATGCGTAATCCAGAAGTAAATGAATTGTATAGTAATGGTTTGCACCAAGGTGTCAGCGGAATAGAAGAAGGTGATGTACAGCTGAAATCAGAAAGTGCAATAAAGAATACCTTGGAATACAAGTGGTTGCCAAGCTCTTCTTTTTCATTCAATGCATTAGTATATCACCAGTATTTTAATGATTACATATATCTAAGTCCACAGGAAGAGATCCGATTGACGATAAGAGGGGCCTTTCCAGTATTTAAGTACGAGCAAACTAACGCTAGTATTTATGGATTGGATATTTCTACTCAGTTTACGCTAAGTAATTCACTTATTGGCCAACTTAAATATAGCTACCTACGAGGCGATGATTTACAGAATAATATGCCCTTGGTATTTATGCCTCCCAACAGCCTCTTTGGAAGTGTCACTTATCGTACACATGGTTCAATGGAGATTTCCCCTAGAGTGACATTAGATGAACTGGAAGTTGAATTCAATAATAGATATGTATTCCAACAGTCACATATTCTTCCGGAGCAAGATTTTGTAGCTCCTCCAGCAGCATATAACCTATTGGGTATGAAAGTGTCCACTAATGTATTTTTCCCTTCTTATAAGTTTCGTGTGTTTGTCAAGGCAGATAACATTCTTAATGTAAAGTATAGAGACTATCTCAATAGACAGAGATACTTTGCTGATGATATTGGAGTAAGCTATACATTTGGTCTGAATCTCAAATTTTAGGCGATTTTTCTAATAAATCGGTGTGTTCGCTGTATGATTCCAAAGAGTTAAAAGAAACATAATTTGTTACACAGAAGTAACTATTGCGGCAGTAAGTACGCTTATTCGCTTGAATAGAGGTAGGCTTGCAATTTCATTTTAGCGAATTCACTATCTTGCACCTTAAATGTTAAACAAATAATATAACTATGAAAAACGCATTGTTACTAATGTTCATGACGATCTCACTAGTGTCCTGTGATCCTGCTATGCTTAATCAAATACTAACGGTACCTACAAGTAAGGCAGACGTAGCTTCAGCGCTTAAGCAAGCGCTTAGTATAGGAGCAGAGAAGAGTTCACAGCAGCTATCTGCAGATGGCGGTTTTTATAATTCTGCTTATAAAATTTTATTGCCTGAGGAGGCATACACAGTAATCAATAAACTGAAGTATATACCAGGTTTTAATAATATAGAAGAAGAGATCATTAAGAAGATCAATCAAGGAGCAGAAGATGCTGCAAGTAAAGCCGGCAATATATTTTTGACGGCTATCAAGCAGATGACAATCGAGGATGCACTAGGTATCCTTATGGGTGAAAAAAATGCAGCTACAAACTACTTGCATAAAGCGACTTACGCTGCGCTCTATTCGGAGTTTAATCCTGTTATTGTTAATTCCCTGAATAAATTCGGAGCTTTAGACTATTGGACACAAGCAGTAAATAAGTATAACTCGCTTCCATTTGTAACTAAAGTGAACCCTGATTTAGCGGATCACGTAACCTCAAAGTCTCTTGTTGGGTTATTTGATGTTGTAGAAAAGAAAGAGCTAGGGATCCGTACAGATATCTCACAACGAACATCTACCTTATTAAAAGATGTATTTGCTAAGCAAGACTAATCGTGTCGAGCTAGTGATTTTTTTAAGAAAGAGAAAATTTGTTATTTATAAATTGGAAGAAGGCACTAGTTAGGTTCTAATTAGAGATCATCATAAATTAAAGAGGCTTGACCACATTGTGATCAAGCCTTTTTTTATTTATTTGTCGAAGACTGTATAGTTAAGAGTACACCTCTTTATACTTCTTCTTCGCATAATTCATAAAGTACTTCACGTTCAATGGTTCTCCAGTAATCATCTCGCATAATTCTTCTGCTTCATATCTACGACCATGTCTATGAACTTTTTCTCTGAGCCAGTCTAGGAGCACCTTTGAGTTTCCTGCGGCGATTTGTTTTTCTAGTTCAGGTATTTCCTTTTCAGCTTGGGCATATAGTTGTGCTGCATAGAAGCTACCAAGTGAGTAAGTTGGGAAATATCCAAAACTACCATGAGACCAATGAATGTCTTGTAGTATGCCGTTAACATCATCAGTAACGTCAATATTAAGGTATTCTTTATACTTAGCATTCCATACATCACGTAAGTCAGCTACTTCTATAGTTCCTTCTATGAGTGCCTTCTCTATCTCATACCTGATGAGTACATGATAATGGTAATGTAGTTCGTCAGCTTCAGTTCGGATCAGGTTAGGTTCGATTACGTTTATTGCTTTGTAAAATGAATCTGCAGTTTGCTTTTTAAGTTGTTTTGGAAACATTTTCTGAACAGTCTTAAAATACTTACTCCAGAATGCCTTACCTCTAGCCACATTGTTTTCCCATAACCTTGATTGAGATTCGTGGATTCCGAGACTTATAGCACTTCCAGTAGGTAGGCCGTAGTTTTCTATCGGTAATCCTTGCTCGTATAATGCGTGACCTCCTTCGTGGATACATGACCAAAGCATATTAGATAGATCTTTCTCGTCGATCCGTGTAGTCACTCTGACGTCATCTGCAGAGAAGCTAGTGGTAAAAGGATGAGTAGATAGATCTTGACGACCACGATCAAAGTCATATCCTATCTCGCTAAGCATATATATACCTAGGTTCCATTGGACATCTTTATCATACTTCTTATATAGGAAGTCTTTCTTAGGCGCGGTTTTCTTATTGATCTTCTTAATCAGTTTTTTCAAAGGCTTTTTCATGCCATTGAATACTTTATCGCAAGTCTCAACTGTGAGCCCTGGTTCGTATTGATCTAAAAGATTGTCATATAAGTGCTCAGCATTTCCCAGTTTTTTAGCTTCTATCCTTTTGATTTTCACCAAAGCTTCTAGTGAATCTTGATATAAGCCAAAATCATTAGCCTCTCTAGCTTGTAGCCAAGCATGAAAGCAATTAGATACAGCCATAGATTTCTGCATTACAAATCGCTTAGTGAATTTAGTCGCCTTCTCGTAATCACTTAAGGTAACAGAGACATTCTTCTTCTTGTCATCGTCTAGATTTCGCTGCTTATTAAGCCTCGCTAGTAGATCTCCAAATGCAGGATCAGTAAATTCTTCATGCGCTATACCTGATAGGGTAGCAATTTGTTGAGATCTGATAGGTGCACTTTTTTTGGGTAAGTACGTTTCTTTATCCCAACTAAGTACTGCTATCGAATGTCCGATGTCAGCAATTTTGCGCATTCTCTCTACATATCTATCATAGTTAGTAGCCATATCTTTTCAATTTTTAATTTGTCAGAAGTTAAAATTCACTTCTAAATATCTTGTTGTTTGTATGCAGATACCATTATAGATATCCATCCAAATATAAAACAAAGTCCACCTAATGGAGTCAACGGACCCACCCATTTGTAAGCTGTGAGTCCAATTAATTCCCTGGTACTCAGTAGGTAAAGCGATCCGCTGAACAAAATAATACCGATCAGAAAAGCCCAAAACCCTCTGCGTACCCATGGATTACGACTATGTATATACAATAAGTATGCGAAACTCATCGCAAGCATGTGATAGAAGTGATAATTGACACCTGTCTGAAAGGTGTTAAGCTGGTCTATAGTGAGTTTGGGTTTGAGTCCATGCGCTCCAAAAGCACCTATAATTACGGCCAACATTCCCACTGTAGATAGGGTAGTGAGCATTTTTCGATTAGTCTTCATTTCCTTATGATATTTGCCCAAAGATACAACCAAAGAATATGGTTCTTAATTGTCTAGCCGTCAGTTATTTGTAACAAATGAGGTCATGTTGTGGAATTTGTTGTAGTTCAAGACTCATTCACCAAATTATTTTCAAAGGGTACTACTTGATACATAATGATTACGTGAAATTATTCAAGAAATTAGATGTGATTTGCTGTTTTCAAGTGCCTTTCTTCATAAGGAGTGAGAATTCAATTCACATATTTTTTTTAAGAATATAATTTATACCATTTTATATGAAACCTATAATCAATATGTTAGACTGATTTGTTCACATAGTATTAATAGTCATAGCCTTATGTATGCTACAGACGTTAAATATAAGTGGGTAGAATGCCTTGATTTATAGCTATATATAGTACTTTTGTTGTAGTCTTACTCTACCCCAAATAGGGTATGACACCGAAACCGATTTACGTAGAGCACCCCAAAATGCTCTATAAACTCAAACCGATCAGTGAATGGAATTGAATAAGACCATCACCTGGCGTGGTACGTCAAAATCAAATTACTACGAGCATATATTGCTTATAGTTGTAGCGAGCATTGGCTTGGCTGGATCTCTATTTGTATTCAGCGAATGTCCTGATGCTAAGATCTCTTCTGTACATACTGGATCTATTAACCAATCAGCAGTACTCACAACGGATAATACCCAAAAGTCGATTGATCAATGGGTTAATATTACAGGAGACGCAAAAGCTCAACAAAAGCTTAATTTCAATTGGACGGCTCGTAATCCTAACTCTCGATATGTCCTTGATATGGGCAATGGCGAACGTGTAATGCTAAGAGGTGAAGCATTTGAATATTCTTATGTAGATGGCGGAAACTACACGCTAGAGCTTAAAGAAATTACTAATGATCTAATCTCTACCATAGGCACTTACAACTTAGAGATTGAAAGTGATAATACCTTAGCTACAGCAAAGTAAATTACAATCTATGCCAAGATCAAAGCTTACGTAGTCTATCTTATTCTGAACTTCTTACTTTTGTGGTATGATCATTCATTACACTCAGGAAATAAATCTTGATCGTCAATCTATTAGTCTTTCTGGTGACGAAGCTCAACATTGTGCCAAAGTTTTGCGTAAACGCATAGGTGACGAGATCTTCATCACTGATGGCGATGGATCATTGTATACCTGTAAGGTTTCAGAAATCAGTAAGTCAGAATGCACGGCGGATATCATAAGTACAGAGATGTATGCCAAGCGACCTTATAACCTTACCATAGCTATATGCCCCACTAAGAAGCAGAGTAGAATAGAATGGTTTATAGAAAAAGCGGTGGAAATAGGTGTAAGAAGAATCATACTTACTCAGACCAAGCGAACAGAGAAGTCAAGACTCAAAGAAGATCGACTACAAAAGATAGTGATATCTGCTATGAAGCAATCCAAGAATCTTTATCTGCCTGAGATCTTGACAGATTATAAGTGGAATGATCTTATCGGTCGTAAAGATCTAGGTCATAAATACATTGCGCATTGCGAAGATCCGGATACTCATCTAGCTAAGATATGCCCTGTTGGACAAGATTGTGTAGTGGCTGTAGGTCCAGAAGGAGACTTTACATTGGATGAAATAGAAGCTGCTTTGGTATTAGGTTGGAAGGAAGTTAATCTCGGATCATCAAGATTGCGCACAGAGACAGCAGGAGTAGTAGTAGCTAGTGTAATAGCTCAAATCAATGCTTAATCTGTCCGCTAGCTTAACGAATAGAGAATTTACGTCTTATCTATATAGAGAAAGCGACCAGATCGTGATTCGAACCATGTCTAAATTGATCTCTATCTCACATAAATCACGTACATTCGCAAATTATTGCAAAAAAGCATAACTGTCGCTAATTCGAAACTAATATCGAAGCGTAGAAGTTAGAAAGTAGGCTACATCGAGATAGCCAAAAATTAATAGACTAATAGACAATAGATTATATGGGCGTTCTTAGTATTGTATTACAGCTGATTTTGAGTTTATCTATACTAGTTGTACTGCATGAGTGTGGACACTTTTTTCCAGCAAAATGGTTTAACACTAGAGTAGAAAAATTCTACTTGTTCTTCAATCCTTATTTCTCACTATTCAAAATACAGAAAGGAGAGACTGAATACGGTCTAGGATGGGTACCATTTGGTGGCTATGTGAAGATCTCAGGAATGATCGATGAGAGTATGGATACTGAGCAGATGGCAGGAGAGCCACAGCCTTGGGAATTTCGTTCTAAACCAGCATGGCAACGACTTATCATAATGGTCGGTGGTGTAGTAGTCAACTTTATTTTAGGATTTCTCATTTTTGCAGGAATGTTATGGCATTGGGGAGAGACGTATATTCCTTCGGCTAATGTTACAGATGGTATCTACATTACAGATTCACTAGGTTACGAACTAGGACTTCAGAATGGAGATAAGATTACTCAAGTAGGGGATGTACCTTTTGAGAAGTTTAATCCAGGAGCATTTAATATGGGAATCATTATCAATGATGCTCGTACGTATAAAGTTAATAGAGGAGGTCAAGAAGTAGTATTACCTATCGGTGAGCAATACACCAAAGTATTAACTAAGAACTATAAGAACAAAACATTATTTACGGCGAGATTTCCTCACAAGGTTACTAAAGTAAATGATGACAGTCCTGCTAAGAAAGCGGGCTTACAAGTGGATGATGCAATCGTAAAAGTAAATAGTGTAGCTACACCTTCTGCTATAGAGATGGCATTAGAAATGAGAAAGTACAAAAGTGAGACCATACCTATTTTAGTGAAGAGAAATGGTCAATTAGTACCGTTAAATGTCACTCCAAATGAAGAAGGAGCGATAGGAATAGGAAATGCACCAATGACTGACTTTTATGATCCGACTCGTGTTAAGTATGGTTTCTTAGAATCTTTTCCAGCGGGTGTTACTAAAGGTGTAGGCTTTCTTAAGGATCAATTGAAAGCGTTTGGTCAGATTGCAGATGATCGTATCGATGCCACGGATTCATTAGGATCTATTGTGTCTATAGCGCGTATGTTTGACAGTGGATGGGATTGGCAAAGATTTTGGCAAATCACAGCTATGCTCTCAATATTACTAGGGTTCTTTAATATATTACCAATCCCTGCATTAGATGGAGGGTATGTAATGTTCCTTCTATATGAGATCATCTCTGGTCGTAAGCCGTCAGATAAGTTTATGGAGTACGCTACTTTATTCGGTTTTATACTTATGATCTGTTTGATGATATTCGCTTTAGGTCTGGATGTCACTAACATATTCAAAGGCAATTAATAGTGGAAGATTATTTTTCATTTTATGAGTTAGAGGAGAAATTTTTTCTTGATCTAGCAGAGCTTAAGCGTAGGTACTACAGTAAGAGTAGAGAGTTACATCCTGACTTTTACACGCAAGATGGAGAAGCGAAGCAAGAGGAAGTATTGGCTCTATCTGCATATAATAATGACGCCTACGAAACCCTCAAACACGACAACGGTCGTATGGAGTATATCCTTCGAATGCATGATATATTAGGAGAAGAGGGTAAAAATAAGCTCGATCAGATGTTTTTGATGGAGATGATGGACATTAATGAAGCTTTGATGGATCTGCAAATGGACTTTGATCAAGTCGCATACGAAAAAGTGATATCAGAGATAAAGTCCATAGAATCAGACTTATATGGCGAAGCAGAGGTAGCTATGCGCGCATATGATGAAGATAAAGATGTAAGCAGATTAAAAATTATTGCAAAGTATTATTTAAAGAAGAAGTACTTGTTGCGGATAAAGGATAATTTGGATAAATTTGTCGACGCTTAATTGAAGCGAAGATTGTATAAATCAGTTCAGATGCCAATGTGGTGGAATTGGTAGACACGACGGACTCAAAATCCGTTGCTAGCAATAGTGTGAGGGTTCGAGTCCCTCCATTGGTACATTATAGAAAAGCCGCATAACCTTATTAAATTTAGGTATGCGGCTTTTTAAGTTATTGGGAGTTAGGGTAGAGGCTATATTTACTTCTATACTAAGAATTAAAAGCGTAACAGAATCGTTATATCAAATATGAACATCAAGACAAGTATATCAATCTTCGTTATAGCACTATCTTCTGTATTATTTTCATTTACACCACCTAGCTATAAGATAGCTTTGCTTAAGTATAATGGTGGAGGTGATTGGTATGCGAATCCTACAGCCCTTACTAATCTGGCATCATACTGTAATCAGTTGATGATCACTAGTATAGATCCTGATTACGCCACAGTAGATGTGGGAAGTGTAGAAATATTCAATTTCCCTTTTCTCCACATGACAGGACATGGTAACGTAGTGTTTTCAGATAGTGAAGCCGAAAATCTTAGGACGTACCTTATGTCTGGAGGTTTCTTGCATATAGATGATAATTATGGAATGGATCCATTTGTTAGACCAGCAATGAAAAAAGTTTTTCCAGAGCTAGAGTTTGTAGAGCTTCCATTTGATCATCAGATCTATCATCAGGTCTATGATTTTCCTGGTGGATTACCTAAGATTCATAAGCATGACGATAAGCCTGCACAAGGTCTAGGATTGGTATATGAGGGACGTTTGGTTTGTTTTTATAGCTATGAGAGTGATCTAGGTGATGGATGGGAAGATCAGTCTGTACATAAAGATCCACAGTCTATCAGACTTAAAGCATTGCAGATGGGTGCTAATATCTTGAAATACGCTTTTGAGAGTTAGGGCTTTTGCGTTTTACATTCAAATATCTTAACTAATTAAGTAGAGTGAAGTTAGATGGGATTTGGATTTTCTGTTATTGCAGTGTGTATTCTGAGTTTGGAGGTGGTTGTACTTATGGTAACATGATAGAGACAATTTAGCAGTAGTGGCTTGAAATGGCATTTACGATGGGTATGGCAAGAATGCTGTAATAGTTTTTAGTCATGTAGTATAAGACGAAAGCCAATAGCTCAGGTAGGGACAAAAAAAATGAGCTCCCAATGGAAGCTCATCAATTTATTCTGTTGTTAATTACAGCTTATATATTAAAGGCTATAAATTACTGATATTCCAATTACTTTGTTCTTAGTAGTTGAATCATCACCATCTACTTCTTTTCCAATGTTAGCTAGACCTAGACCATAGTTAACACCTATTCCGATATTTGTGTTGATGTTGTAAGATAATCCGAAGTTTAGTCCGTAATCTAGACTTTCTAATCCGTCCTTGATGTCTTCATCTTCAGCTTTAGCAGACATCAGTAATCCAAGGTATGGACCAGCGTGAATATCTAATGCACCTGTTTTGTAAACGAAATCTAATGGTATGTCGATGTAACTTAGGTTAGTGTTAAAATCTTGATCTAAAAATGTAATTTTGTAACCTTTAGTAGAGAAAAGTACTCCTGGTCTGAATGAAATATTTTCATTGATCATAGCAGTATATGTAGCTCCAAGGTGGAATCCTATTTTACTGTCTGGCTCAAAGCTTTCTCCATCAGAACTTACAGATACATTAGCTAGGTTTAATCCAGCCTTTATAGCTATTTGAGCATTAGAGATTGTTGCGAAAGCAACGAATGCGAAAATTAATGATAATAGTTTTTTCATAATAATTATTGGTTTGGTTAAGTATTATATTATGTGTATTCGTACTTTTTATCACGAAATACATCATATATTACAATCAAATATAGTAAATTATTTAATATGTCGTTTTAGAAACAGTTAAATTGTAATTGCTAGGCCTCTCTGCGTCCTGCAGTCAGCTTCCTCAGCATACTTGGCCAAAAGCGCTTCATATATAATCCGAGCGTTTCGATTCCTCCTGCAATGATAATCTCCGCTTTACCTTTGGCAATTAGTTTGATAGCTCGTTGAGCAAATACGCTTGCAGGTATACCTTTGGCCGTATTACTGTCCATTGATTTCTGTGGAGTGCCATCTTTGGTCAAGGCATTCATAGATATGTCGGTCTGTACATAGCCAGGAGTGATAAGTGTAATATCTACTCCAGAACCATCTATTTCTGCCCTCAGACTATCAAAGAATCCATGAAGGGCATGCTTACTTCCAGCATAGCCAGATTTCATATACGACCCCAGTTTACCATTGACACTTGTAATGGTTATAATATGGCCATTTTGTCTAGATATCATTGAGGGCAGTAGTAATTTACTCATTTGGATTACTCCAAAGTAATTGATATTCATCAACTTATGGTATACGTCCATATCTGTGTCTAATGTAAGTGACCTTTGCGATATACCTGCATTATTGATAAGGATGTCAATATGACCATGCCGCTGTAATGTGTTGCTTGTGATGTTACTTATTTGTTCTGAGTTGGACATGTCTAATAAGATAATTTCAGCCTGCTCCGGATAAGTTAAAGCGGATTTTGTCTCTTCAAGTTTTTGTATTGATCTAGCAGATAGTAATAGATACGCTCCTTGCTTAGATAGTTCGATGGCTAATGCTTTACCAATGCCTGAAGAAGCTCCAGTGATCCATATTATCTTGTTTTTGTAGTAGGGTATTTTCACGTTGAGCGGTTTTATATTTGAGCGTTGCTAGTTCGCTAGTTTTATTCACAGCAATAACTAATGATATGAAGATACTACATTCTATTTCACTCCTAATAAGTTTGACCTTTACTTTTTCTCTTAGTCTGACAGCCCAAGAACTTTATTTTCCTGAAGTAGATTCGGATGATTGGGAAACGGTATCTCCGCTTTCTCTTGGATGGTGTCAAAATCAAATTGATGATTTAATAGATCTTAATGCTGAAAGCAATACTAAAGCCCTTATCATTCTCAAAAGTGGAAAGATTGCTTTAGAGCAGTATTTTGGAGATCATGATGTGACAAAAAATTGGTATTGGGCATCGGCAGGTAAATCGCTTACGGCTTGTGTTATTGGAGTAGCTCTAGATGAAGGAGTAATAGATATAAATAATAAAACGGCGGAGTACTTAGGCGATTGGACAGTATGTGATGATGCGAATAGTAATATCACAGTTTTACATCAATTGACCATGACTACTGGATTGGATTATAATGGTAATGTTGATTGCACAGACGCTGAGTGTCTCGATTGTCTCAATGAAGTAGGTAGTGAATGGTATTATCATAATGCGCCCTACACATTATTACAGGATGTAGTGGCTGATGCGGTTGATAATAATTACATATCCTATACCAAATTGGCGATTGCAGATAAGATTGGGATGAATGGTCTGTGGGTGCCCTTAGGTGATAATAGTGTTTACTTTAGTACGGCCAGAAGTATGGCCAGATTTGGTTTGATGATGCTCGCAAATGGCGACTGGAATGGTGAGGAAGTAATAAAAGATAAAGACTACTTAAATTCAATGATTACTCCTTCTCAAGATATTAATGAGGCTTATGGATACTTGTGGTGGCTCAATGGACAAGAGACTTTTAGATTGCCAAGTACTACGATTACTTTTAATGGTTCCCTGATACCTCAAGCGCCAGATGACACCTATATGGCGATAGGTAAAAATGGACAATACGTAATAGTCATCCCCAGTCAAGAAACAGTAATCATAAGAATGGGGGATAGTCCTGATGATAGCTTAGTGCCGCTAAATTTTTTGAAAGAATTGATGGATTCATTTAATAAACTCAGCTGTACTACTTCAGTCGACGATGTTCATGATCGATTAGATTTAATTTCACTTGTTAATACAGTGAGTGAAAATAAATTAATGCTTAGAGGATTGCATAAGTCCACCCAGTATGCTATTCAAAATTATAGCGGAGTAACTGTGCAGACAGGGAAAGTAATTGGTGACTATATCGATGTTTCGAAATTGAAAAGTGATATTTATTTCATTACATTTTATAATAGGAAAGCAAGAATTACAAGAAGATTTTATAAAGGGTAATTTCGTTTATGAAATCGCTTAAAGAGTATTGCTCATTTAATTGAGCAATACTCTTTTTTGTGATACATGAAAATTTATACTTAATGCCAAGCATCTAAAATTCCAGTCATGAGTGTAAAGCAAATAATCCAAAAGATAGAATTCAATAGTATATTCTTAGCGCTTATTTTTTGAAAAATTCCATGCGATATTATCACTGGCACTACAAAGCTAATAGCCATCAATGCTCCGTGTAGTGCACCGTGTTTGAATGTTCTGAAAGTATTGAAGTAAAGTTCGCCTGCATCGTTTACATCTTTATGTACAAGTTGGACAACCATATTAAGTGAAATAGCGACTAGTGCTGCCATTAATATAGCGAGCCCATAGGCTAAGATTGGTTGGTTGGGCTTCATCTCATCAGCGGATTTTCCAAGAGAAGCAAGCCATGGTTTACCTAATAATGGTCCATAATATAATCCACCAATTATACAAGGTACTAAGGCTGCCACGATTACGGCAGCTACGTTTGTTGTGGGCATGATCATCAACATGAGTTTTGAGTTTTGTTTCCTAAATTTAGGCAAATTAATTTGCTCGGTTTTTATAAAGGGATATTTGAGGGTAAACATAAAAAAAGCTGAATGTCTAGGACACTCAGCTTTTCTATTATTTACAAAACACAGAAGAGTTATTTTACTCCATGCATTAATTTCTTGATTATTGGATTTAGTAATATTCCTAATAGTCCAAGTCCAATAGGGACAATAGTAAATATCAAGAAGAAAGTCGTCATAGAATATTCGCTAGTAATCTCCTCGATACTTCCACCTAATATACCTGCAAGTTTATTACCACAAGCGATAGCGATGTACCATACACCGAACATCAGTGCGATCATTCTTCCAGGCACTAACTTACTGATGTATGATAGTGCTACAGGTGATAGACAAAGCTCTCCAAGCGTATGGAATAAATAGGCGATAACTAACCATATGATACTTACAGTAGCTACTTCAGCTCCAGAAGGAATCGTCATTGCTCCAAATGCTAAGGCAGCGAATCCTATTCCTAGAAGTATCAATCCTAAACCGTACTTAGTAGCGGCACTTGGATTGTATTTGCTTTCCCACCATTTAGAGAACAGTGGTGCAAACATGATAATGAAAAGGGAGTTCAATATACCAAACCATGTGGCTGGTATCTCTACTTCATTTTCTTTAATTCTTTTTACTGTAGCTTGTATAACTGGAGAAGCTTTACCTTCTTTAGCAGTGAGTTCTCTCGCTTTTACTGCCTTTTCAGCATTTAAGAAGATGTACTTTCCTCTTACTTCTACGACATCTACTTTGTCTCCTACACTAAGGTTGATAGGTTCGATTATAGTGGTCTCTTTATTAGTTACAGTAGCGTTACCTATCGTCATAGCTTCAGTGACACTCACCATCTCAGGTTCTCCACCATCAGATGAAGCTTGGGATATTTGTGGAACATCTATTACTAAAGCATTAGAGTTAAGATCACGATTGATCATCCATCCTACGATAGCCCAGATGATCACAAAGCTAGATCCTAAGAATATATTTCCTAAAGGATACTTAGAGAATGTCTGTTGAAATAATTTGAATAGAACGTAAGTAATAATTGCAATCGGTACGACAGTGATAATGATGTTAACGATTACAAATATAGTGGCCCAATTATCCGACATGACTCTTCCTGTAAATTGCTTAGCGAAGATCGTCATCGAACCACCTGCTTGTTCAAAACACATCCAGAATACAACTGTCATAATAGCAAATATTACGATAGCTACCATTCTGTCTCGCGTTTGTGCAGGGTATCGAATGATTCTTGATATCAGTAGAAATAAAAATATTAAGAAGCCTGTAAGGATATAATATCCTGAGATGTCTGCACCTCCAATTTCGAGGAAGTTAGTGCCACCGATTTTAGAAAGTGGATCATTGATAATCCATGTGACACCAATAAATGCAGCCACAGCTACCATGATTTTATCTAGAGATGTAAACGGATTATATCTATCGCCTTCAAACTCTAATTTGCCTTCAGACTTTATTCCATCTACGGCTTCTACCGCTATAGGCTTGTCACCGATTTCTCCAAAAATCTTACTTGTGAACAAAAATTGAAGCATTCCTAAAAGCATGAAAACTCCAGCTAAACCAAATCCATAAGACCAAGATACTTTTTCACCGATATATCCACATAACATAATACCTAGAAAAGCTCCAGCATTTACACCCATGTAGAATATAGTATAGGCACCATCTTTTTTCTCAGGAGTATCTTTATACATTTCAGATATGATAGAAGTAATGTTAGGTTTGAAAAATCCATTTCCAACTACTAAGCATGCAATACCTATAAATAAGAATACTTTGGCAAACTCCATTGCCATAAATGCATGGCCAAGAGTCATGATGATAGCTCCAATGACGACCGCTTTCTTATATCCTATTTTTTTGTCGGCGACCCATCCTCCTAGTATTGGAGTAAGGTATACCAAAGCGGTATATGTACCATAAAGTGAAAGTGCTTCAGAACTAGTCCAGTCCCATCCACCGATACCAATAGATGATATTAGGAACAGTACCAATATTGCTCTCATACCATAGTATGAGAATCGCTCCCACATCTCAGTAAAGAAAAGCACCATCAATCCTGCTGGGTGCCCCATTACCTGGGATTTAAACATATCGTTGTTATTCATTGATTGTATATTAAGTTAATTGATTGTTTTTTGATTGTTGAAGACAGCCCCTTCTTATTTATATTTAATTAATTTAGTTCAGGGTCAGCGATATCAAAGCCTTCAGCTTCTAATCCTTCGATGCCTTCTCTATCTTCTGCACCGTGTGTAAGTGCTTTAAGTTTTTTCAAAAATAATAAGAGCAGTAGACCAAAACAAACTGTAAATATAGTCAGCCATTTAAAAGTGTTGTACTCTTGTTTAGATTGCTCCTCTTCAAGTACAAAACTCACTTCGTAGTCTTGACCATCTCCAATATTAGCTTGATTTTGGGCCTTGTCTTTATTCTTTCCAAAGCTTAGTTTAGCATGAAGCGGTGTAGCTTTAGAAGCATTGAATGCCACTAGTTTTTGATCAATTTCGCCTTCTTCAAATTTGAAAATATTACTTACGTCGCGTCCTGTTTTGATGTCTTTAAATACGAGTGATCCATTATCATCATAGACTTCGCATTTGATACCAAAGTTCTTATCCAAGTTGATCGGGTAGTTATATACTTTTTCTATACCCTTAGCGGTTTTTATTTCGAATGTATCTTTACTCATGTATGGCAATACAGCTTCTTTCGCTACTACCATCTGTCCTGAGTATGGCTCTAGTTGAGATGACTCACCAATAGATCCAGCGAGCTTGTTACCAAATCCTGTCGCAGCAAAGTATATACCCATCATCAGTGATGCATATTTTAGCGGTGCTAACTTTGTGATAAATGATAGAGAGACAGGAGATGTACATAACTCACCTATCGTATGGAACAAGTAAGCAAGGAATATCCACATCATCGATGCTTTTCCAAATGCTTCCGCACTAGCTTCGTTGGAAGCAAACATCATAAAGACATAACCTAACCCCATAATGATGGTACCGATTGACATCTTGAAAATAGAAGATGATTCTCTTCCGCTTTTTTTCCACCAAATCCAGAAGCCACCTATTAGCGTACCGAATAAAATTATATATCCTGCATTGAGTGATTGGAATACAGCTGCTGGGATTTCTGATAAGAAACTCATTCCAGTAGTTCTATCTACTTTGGCATCCGTATAAAGATTCATAAGGCCTCCAGCTTGCTCAAATGCTCCCCAGAATACTACCACAATTAGGAATGAAATCAATAAAACGATAATTCTATCTTTTTCGATTTTATTAAGTGGTCTTTTCGTCGCTTCTTGCTCAGCTACGGAAGCCATAGCTCCACCGCTAAATTCTCCTACTCCTTTCAAATGTTTTTGACCCCAGAAGAAGACAAGCTGACCGATAAGCATACCGATTCCTGCAAGTCCAAAACCATAATGCCAACCATAATAATAAGCGACTAGACCCACAGTAATACTAGCTAAAAAGGCACCTACATTGATACCTATATAGAATATTGTAAATCCACTATCTCTTCTGATGTCACCTTCTTTGTATAATCCACCTACCATTGTAGATATGTTAGGCTTGAGCCCACCAACACCTAGTATGATAAGAATTAGACCTGTAAAAAAAGCCCACGATTGAGGTATGGCTAGTATTCCATGCCCAAAGCATAAAAGCAATCCACCTAACATTACCGTTTTCTTTTGACCTAAAAACTTGTCAGCTATCCATCCTCCTGGAATAGAGGCAACGTAGACGAGCATAGTATACCATCCATATAGCCATATAGCATCTTTGTTGGTCCATCCGAGCCCAGGATCTATTGCTGTAGCCGAGGTAGCCATGTATAAAACAAGGATTCCACGCATTCCATAATATGAGAATCGCTCCCACATCTCTGTGAAAAATAAGATAAACAGCCCTTTAGGATGTCCAAATAGCTCATTCTGCCCTGAGGCCGCCGTAGAGTTATTCATAGATTGGTTTTTATAAAGTTTTGATAACTATACAACTATAGCCGATTTGACTAGTTGCTGATACATTCAGAAGGGTATCTAGGATAGCTATCACTTTCAAGGTTTAATTAAATATTTAACTAGCAGCTAAAAATAGCGGAATTATTGGGAAAGTGGGTAGAATGTTACTGAGAATTGAGAAGGATGTGCTCCTACATTATCAAAGTAAAGTACAATCGCTTAGGTGGTTAGTCTAGTCGAAAGATGCAAAATCTATTAAAAGCCCAATTCATTTGTGGAAATTTATCACATAGTAGATAGGAATAATTCTTATCTAGATATATAGAATAATTGGATTTGATACCATTTGCTGATGCATGCCATTAGTCGTGTATAACTTGTACTCTATCTATTTATTAGTTTCTAATCATATATCAATATTATCTTTCAAAGATCAAATCAAAATAAATTCGTTATGACTACTCGATTTTCGCTACCTATTTTATTCTTTGTCTTATGTGTCTTTGCGTCTAATTTTACGGTATCTGCACAAGACGTGTCTGCTGACATAGACGATATTCTACAAGAGGCATATTCATCAGATGGTCCTTCGATTTCGATATTAGTAGCTCAAAATGGAAAGTCTATTTATAAAAAAGCATACGGTAAGGCCAATTTGGAGTTGGATGTAAATGCGACGATCGATAATGTGTATGAATTGGGTTCTATCACTAAGCAATTTACGGCAGTAGCTATATTGATGCTTGAGGAAGAGGGTAAGCTCAATGTACAAGATGATATAATTAAATATATTCCTGATTATCCGACACAGGGAAATACGATAACTATACATCACTTGCTCAATCATACTTCTGGAATCAAGAGTTATACCAATATGCCATCTTTTATGAAGATTGCAAGACAAGATATGACGCCATCAGAGTTGATTGACGTATTTAAAAATGAGCCGATGGAATTTAGTCCAGGAGAGCAGTTCAATTACAATAACTCCGGCTATATATTATTAGGTCATATTATCGAGGTAGTCAGTGGAGTGTCGTATCAAGATTATATTCAGACTCATATTTTTGATCAGTTAGATATGAAGCATTCACTTTATGGAAGTAAAGGGAAGCTAATTTCGAATAGGGCGAGCGGCTATTCTAATCAAAATGGATACGTCAATGCTAATTACTTGAGTATGACATTGCCGTATGCTGCGGGCTCTCTTATGTCTACAGTAGAGGATATGTTGATATGGCAAAACGCGATGAGTAATAGCCTATTAATCAATAAAGAAAATTATAACAGAGCTACTCAAGGATCAACACTATCTAATGGTGAAAATATTTCTTACGGATTTGGTTGGATTGAAGATAATGTCCAAGGTTCAAAGTCTATTCAGCATGGTGGAGGTATATTTGGATATACTACCATGGGCATCTATTTGCCTGCCGAAGATGTATATGTAATTGGTCTTACTAATTGTGATTGTGGTAATGTCACTAACTTGGTAACCAAAGTAGCTGCTATAGCCATCGGCAAGGCATTTCCTTCAAAGAAAGATGCTATTACGCTTACTAAATCGCAACTAAATCAATGGAAGGGAGCCTACGAGTTTGATAACGGTGCAGTAAGGTTTGTGACAGTAGAAAATGGACAAATATATAGCCAACGAGAGGGTAGTGTGAAAATGCCAATCTATCCATTGTCAGAGTCGAGATTTATTTTTGAAGATGGTAATATTGAATACAATTTCTCTATGGATGGGAATAAGAAAGTCGCAAAATTCATAACTTCTAGTGAAACATATATAGGCGCAGAATCTGATAGAAAGCCAGCAGCTGAAAGGGAGGTGATTGCAGTAGATGTAAAAGTATTGGAGTCATATGAAGGTAAGTACGAATTGGCTCCTAGCTTTCATATCGTGGTATCTACGAGAGATGCTAAACTATTTGCACAAGCTACAGGCCAACCAGAATTTGAATTGTTTGCCGAAAGTGAATCTAAGTTTTTTCTTAAAGTGGTAGACGCTCAAATTATATTCACAAAAGATGATAGCGGAAAGGTTACGACTTTGACGCTATATCAAGGTGGAGCGGTGATGCCAGGGCAAAAAGTAGAATAGAGTCATGATTGATCTTAAGCTACCTAATGTAGGCTAATGGACAAAACCATTTAAAAGACTATGCGTTTATCATAATAAGATATAGTTGATTGCGTTAATATAATGTCGAATGGTTAATGGCGCTCCAAAACGCTAGAGCCTTTAAAAAAAAATACAAACTCAAAGTATAGATTTCGACATTGGCTTTTTTGATTTTTTTAACAAATAAAAATTGCAACCCAATGATTTCAGCAAACAAACTTGAAGACAACGTATTAGAATATACAATCGATGGTGAGGTGAATGATAATGATATAGATGTATTCTCTGTGATGCTTAGAGCTATGGTCCGCAATCAGAAGTCTATCGTACTCTTAGGTGAGATTAAGAACATGACTAATATTGATGCGATCAAGAAGTACTTGGTTGTCAATAGTAGATCGAACTTCTTGACTAAGAAATTAAAGAAATATGTTCTGATCTGTGATGCTGAAATTCAAGAGTTCTTCAAATCAGTGAACGCGAAATATTTTAAGAATATTCAAATAGAATTTTTTAGATCAGACCAAAGAGAATTGGCTTTGGCAGCAGTACGCACTTAATAGGTTCAGTTTTTAGCTGTATCAAAAAAAAATGACTACGACATTGAGGGTAGCGCTTACATAGCTGATTTATGTGAGATGAGGTTGAATAATTTAACTCTATATTTTGGTTAGATTAAATTTAGATATTTCTTATCTAAGTAATTGTTATACTTTTGTATTCCAAAACCTCCAATAAAAACCAACCCCTCAATGAATCTATTTAACTACAATAGGTTACAAAACGTAACTATATTAATTACATCTTTAGTAGGTGCTTTTACACTTTTCTTACCATGGATAGCCTATCCAAGATTAGATATGACTCTTAAGGGTTATGATGGAGATGGATGGTTGATTTCTATTATGTTCGCATTGGCTTTCTTTACGAATCTCTATTTTTTATTTAGGGGTGATGTATCCAAAAAGAAGCTTGGCAATATTTTTACTTTTTTCTTGGGACTTGTAATCTTTGTATTAGGTGTATATAAAATTTATGCATTTTATGAAGATGTCAATAGCTTTAAAAGCAACGATCCTATAACAAGTTACGCAGGTGCAGGGGTTTATCTTGCCTCAGGTCTATACGTCATTGGTGTCATTGGATTTTTTATAATGGTAGTATCCAGTCTAGGTGGTTATTTTACTAAGAAAAAACATCTTGTTGTTTTAATTGCTCTGATGACTCTGTTAGGTGCAAGTGGATACTTTGCGTATAATCAAGCCCAAAAATCAAACCAATTAGATAAAGTAGAAATTCAAGAAAATCTAGATGGAGCCTTTGCGAATATGAGCAGCGCTCTTATCAATGGTAGGCCTGATCGGTTTGTTGAGTATGTACATCCCATACTATATCAGAGTATCGGTGGCAAGGCTAAGATGATTGAGCTGATGTCTAGGTTATATGAGAATGTAGCGATTAAGAGCGGTGAAATCAACAAAGTATTTAAAACGAAGACAGAAGGTGAAGTGATCCAAGCGTTACTTTTACAAACCTTTACTTTTGTAAGTGAAGGTGAAGAAACGGTCTCGACTAATAAATCTATTGCCTTTTCATATGATGGTGGCAAGTCTTGGAGTTTTGCTGGGACCGAAGATCGATCTTTTGACGAAATGAAAAAGATTCTACCTGAATTATTTGAAGAGTTGAGGTACTAATTATTCTAGCCATTTCTTGAAATTATTGAACAGTAAGTACATCACTTATATGATACATCGCTGGTATCTTTTTATGAAAAAAAAGCAATGATGATATATGCCGCTTGTCTAATTAATGAATATTTAATGAATTGTTTATTAGGGTGAATAAACATCATTGAAGAAATTCTCTCTCTATGGAAAAGTGGATTCTTTTAGACAGAAGTCAGTACAGTATGAGTGAGGTTAAAATATTTATTTCCTCCTTTACTTAAAGTATATATAATTTTGTTTGTAATATATAATGCGGCATTATATTCTTTTGTTTTGTTCTGGTGCATTTTGATATTGGTATTGAAGTTTGAGTGTTGTATAGTTTAAGGTATTTTTTATTAAGTAATAACTAGCTAGTCTAGCTTTAGATTAAATAATTTTTATTTCTAGTTATTTTCCACTCTACCCACTTACATAAATCTTCAGGTGATTCTGAGCCGTAATGCCCAGTATGTCTAGCTATGGGCAGTTTTATGTCTTCCATAAAAATTATAGAAAGAGAGTAAACTTAAACTGAAACTTCATACATTGTTATAACCTTGAAGGAGGCCCTAAATATTATCTAAAACCAACCTGAACCCCAATGAAAATCAATTCACCCCACGACCAAGGGATGTCTTCGCGTATGCGTAAGGCACCTAAGATGTTTAAAGCCAGTGTACTACACATTGCTTATTTGTGTGCTATGTTCTTGTTTTTTACAACAAGTGTAGAGGCACAATGCATCGAATTCGGAACCAATGGTCCTTTTAATTTCGACGACCCAAATGTTACTTTAGTAACTGTTCCTCCTTTTTCTGATCCAGATATTGATGTGATAAATTTTAATGGACCTGGTGTTGTCGGTTTGTTATCCGGCGAATTTAGTCCGAGCACTTCTGGATCTGGTGTACACCTAATTAATTTAGTTGCAGAGGATAATAGGGCCGAATGTGGGATTGATGGTATCTTTGTGACAAGCACCAATATTACAGTGTGTAATCTTATGGCTAACTGTCAGGATATTACAGTAAATCTAGAACCAGATTGTACAATTGCGATTACTCCAGACATGATAGATGATGGAAGTTCTGGAGATAGCGAATGTGGAATTCTATCGAGGACAGTAATGCCTGATTTATTAGGTTTTGATGATATAGGAGAAAATACAGTAACCTTGACGATAACAAATGGTCAGGGAATGGTGCGTGAATGTACGTCCACTGTGACAGTATTACCACCTCCATGTCCAAGTGCAGCCAATTTGCTACTTTTCATAGATGGCAACCCTAGTACGATTCAAGATCCACAAACTATTTGTCAAAATGCAGGAATTCTTGATCTCACCATGATGGGTGTAGATAATTTTGGAAACCCAATTTGTGTTGGTCCAGGAATGTTTTCTAGCTCATCACCTGGTGTAACATCAGGAGCTAATAACACGGGTACTTTTGACCCTATGGCAGCTAATCTAGGAATGCAGACCATTAGCTTCGATTACGTATGTCCAGTTACTAATCAGATGACTGGTTCTAGTATGAGTGTCAACGTAGTGAGAACTCCTTCTGCAGAATTGATTTCTGATTTCATGATAGCATGTGGTCCACCAACAGGAAATGTGTTTTTATCTAATTTATTTGAACCGACATCATCTCAAATGGGAACGTGGACTTATTTAAGTGGTCCAACAGGTGCACCTACTGTAATTGATGGTGCTACTTATAGTTATACTACCGACGGTTGTTATTCTTTCCGGTTTACAGCGGATGACCCTGATAATTGCTTGGCTATGCTTCCGTTTGATGATGTAGATGTACATATTCAAACTAGAACAGAATTCGATTTTTCACTTTCTAGTCAAGGTGGGTGTCTCGCCGAAGGCACATTGGATATCACAACTAATGTTACACCTGCGTTGCCTGCAACAGAAACGCAAGATGGTTATGTACAAATAGGTGATGGGGCAGAAATGGCATGGGATGCTACAGTTCCTTATTCGATTAATCCCCCAGCAGAGAATATGACAGAAGATTATACTTTCTGCCTTATAAGATTTAAAACAGGAAGTGGAATGCCTGGAGACTGTGGTCCTAATGGTCCGTGTCCTGATACACTCTGCCAGCGAATATCTGTATTTAATGATGGACTCAACTGTCAATCTAATTGTGAGATGAATCCTGTTGATGTTTGTAATATAGAAGTAGATCCACAATTGACACTTTCCTGTAGTTTCTTCGATATATCTGTACCCTTTGATTTAGTAGGGGCTAATATTGAACCGAAGTCAATGCTAATAGGATGCGATGATGAAGAGGTATTAATTGATTATAATTTTGAGATTGGAGGATTTAATCCAGAATCTGGTGGTGGCGGTGCTACCGTTGGATCTTTGCCAGGAGTAAGTATCATTTGTGATGTATTCAATTTCTGTATCTGTATAGATTTAGGATTCCTTGGAGATATTGAATTCAGACCGTTTAGTGCATTGTACGATGCGCTTGGTTGTGGTGATACTATTGCAGAAGTGATACTCAACCTACTAGGTAATCTTCTTGGAGGTGATGGAGGAGGTGCTCTAGTAGTAGCGGATACCGATGGTGATGGAGCGTTTGATTATGAAGTAGAAGATGGTTCTAACTTATCTGGTACGGGTGTGAGTGTACCTGTAAATATAGAGGGGCAAGGAGAACTAACAATAAGAATGGTTACAGGATGGCCTAACAAACCAGAAGGTGTTTGTGGATCAGCTACTGTACCAGGAACAGATTTATTGACATTGCTACCTATTGGCGCAATTCCAATTGTAGGGCCTACAATCGTTGCCTTATTAGATGCAGCAAGTTGTAATGTAGATCTATCATGGTCAAATGAAGAGACAGTGGTGTATCAGGTAATAAATGGGAATGCACCTACATTTATTAATTGTCCTACAGATGGATATACATTCTCCGAAGATTTCTCTTGTGATACTGAGGCCAATTGGTCTATACCAGTAGCGTTGGATGGTTGTTCAGGTGAAATAATTCCTTTTACTACTGATATGGGTACTACTGAAGGATTAAGGAAAGTAAGTGGACCAGATCCAGGAGATGATCTTCCTATCGGTATATATGAAGTAGTGTACGAGGCTACAGCATGTAATGGATTGTCTACGCAATGTGTGATACCAATCATAATAGATGCAGGTGATCCACAACTGATAGCACCGGAAAACTTTAATGTTTGTACTGATATAGATCTTTGTGAAGCGACTGTACTAGGTCTTGCGCCATTGCGCGGAATTGGATGTAATACGGTTATATCATACTATACGACAGGAGAAACGGAACTAGGAACTATGGCAGCGCCTATAGTTGGAGAAGCGAGTGGTAACACTTTTAATCTAGGTACGACTACTGTTAATTATATAATGACTTGGTTAAACGCCCAAGGAGAAACTCAGACGGCTACTGATAACTTTACAGTGACAGTAGAAGATTGTCAATTTCCAGTGGCAGAATGTAAATCAGTCACTGCTCAATTAGATAATGAAGGAAATGTAGATGTAACTGCTGAAATGGTGGATGCACTAAGTAGTGATAACTGTACTGAGATCGTAGATCTACAGATATCTAAGTCTGGAGGTGGAACGTTCATGCCAAGCGTAAGTTTTAACTGTGACGAGTTGGGAATCAATATCGTAACATTAAGAGTAGAGGATGAAGCAGGTAACGTAAGTTTCTGTCTCGCCCAAGTTGAAATATTAGACTACTTCGAAGATTTTGTATTGACTATGGATCTTCCAGAATTATGTCTAGAAGCTAATAACCCAGAACAATTTGACTTTACGAATTACCTCAATATTACTCAGCCTAATGGTACGATCATAAGTGCAAATGATGTGATGGGTGTGTTAGGTGGAAATGCAGTTGGTTTATTTGGTATCACATCATTTATTCCATCCGCTAGTTCAAGTGGAGCGACGATTGGTAATTCATCAGCAGACCCGCAAGATATAGGTTATATAGATGCATTTACTGGAGTATATACACCTGGTACAGGTAGCGGATTTGTGACTATTTCCTACATATTGACATTGGGCGGCGACGCTTCTATGAGCAATAACGTGCTTGAAGGTTGCTACAAAGTAGTTCATGAAACATTTGAACTTAAGCAACCACTTACAATGGGTTCACCAATGTGTGAATGTTTAGGAGTTAACTCAAGACAAGTTGATCTAGGTATAGTAACTGGTGGACTCGAACCATATAGAATAGAATATACAGGAGGTACATTGGATCACAATGAAGATGGCTTCCCAGATGATACCGATGGAATATTCACTTATGATGTAGCCAATGGTTACGACATTACTGATGACTCTGAAGATCTAGGATTGATGTGGCTTAATTATACATCACCTATATGGTCGATTACTATCGTAGATGCTAGAGGTTGTGAAATCGCAAGATCAGGATCATGTGATATTATAGATGAAACAGTAGGTCCAGAGATTGATTGTAGAGGAACTAACGATTTTGATACAGAAGTGTTTATCTGTGAGAGACAATATGCTTGGTTACATGCGATACCTACCGATAATTGTGCAGTAACGCAATACAGTTATACCATCACGAACCCTGATGGAACTATAGCTGGGCCGTTTACTTTAGACGCACTGATCGATGATTCTAATGTAGGTGTACCTTTAGAAGAATTGCAAAATGCTGAATACGAATTCGAGGCAGGATCGTCTACAATAACATATTATGCAGAAGATGCAGTGGGTAATTTCACTACATGTAGCTTCGTAGTAGTAGTGGAAGATAATGATCCTCCGTACTTCATCAATTGTCCTTATCCAGATGTGGTAATAGCTACGGAGACAGATCAATGTGATGCATTTGTCAACTTCGCCTTGCCATTAGCTGAAGATAACTGTGTAATGCCTACTGTAACTCAGATAGATGATACAGGATTGACTACAGGTGATAGATTCCCTATAGGAACTACGATACTTACTTTCCAAGCCATGGATGGTGTAGGTAATAAGACGATTTGTAAAGTGAAAGTGACCGTAAATCATTTCGATCATGTACCGACTATAGCATGTCCTGGTGATGTGACTCAAAGTAATGACGATTGGCTATGTGGTGCTGAAGTGAATAATATTAATGCATTTGTGGAAGAGCTTTGTGCGGACGAATTAGTGAAAACTTACCAGATAGTACAAGATGGTGAAGTGGTTACTACAGGTCTAGATGACGCTAGCGGAACCTACTTCGAAGTAGGAGAATCTGAGGTAACTTATAGAGTGCAAAATCAACCTCTACTACTCATTAGTGAAATAACTCAAGACGCTGATGCTCTTATTGGTGGTATGAATCCTCCTCCGATTGTTAACGAATTCCAATGCTTTAGTGATACATTATTTGCACTTGGAAATGGTGATGCGGGTGAAGGTTTAGTATATTATCCAGTAGATGATTTGATTTATCATTTCTCTGGAGCGACTGATGGTAATGAATATTTCGAAGAGATTTATTTCCCAGGCAAATGTGTTCAACCTAATCATCTAGTTGCTGACACTCATGGTCCTGATGCTGCTGGTCAGATTACTGGAATGGTCTGGGATCCAACTACAGAAAAATTCATAGCGATGGATATAGATAGAAATATCTATACGGTATCGACTACAGGTGACTATTTACAGATCAGCACATTTGATCAAGCAGTAAATCTCTCTGGATTTTCGGTTGCTGGTGCGTCTATTTATGGTGTAAATGGTACAAGTCTATATGAGTTTAATCCATTGACAGGAGTTACGATTGCTACGACAGCATTGACGTCTTCCGGCGATGCAATTGTATCAGCTACTGATATCGCAACTGATCCATTAAGTGGAGATACATACATTATATATACTACTGGAGGATCCGCCACATCATACATCGGTACGCTAGATTTAGCAACGGGTATGATCACTGAGCAGGGTGATACATTTATTGATTTCGGAGGTATCACTATTGATGCTACAGGTCAAGTATATGGAGTAAGTAGCAAAGCTGCGGGTTCTGATCTGTACACTATTAAGTGTGCTATTCCTGGGGATGATTATATCGAGATCACAAACTTTGGTCCTTCGACATATGACGTAAGTTGTCTTAATATAGCAAGGACAGTAGAGAATGGAGACGAAGAAGTATATGTAGTACCAAATGGAATCGTATTGGCGCCAGGAGAAGTATTAGTACTTCACTATGGTCCAGGCGTAGATAATCAAGCAGGCCCTTCTTACTTCCTCAACTTCTGTGAAGGAACGGATCAGCCAGCTGGAGCAACGCTTCCATATAGTATCTTCTTTGGTAATAATCAATTGGATGCGATAGATATGTTTGCCGATGCGCAAGGTGGAATTATTAGAACAGGATTATTTGATACTGATTCTCCAGCTGATTTTGTATTAGCGGAAGATTGCCTTTCTATTACTCTTGGAGAATACAATCCAATCTATCCTCCAGCACTTGATAATGGTACTACTGCTTCATTGCAGTCAGAGCCAAAGTCTGTAGCGGAGTGTAGTTTCAAAGTGACAGTAGAAGATGTAGAGCCACCTAAGTGTATGGAAATTGATGATATGAATCTATTTGTTGGTCCAGCACTCAATGCCGTAGAAGGCGAGTGCAACCAATCAATCATTTCAGTTCCTGATGGAGAAGAATGTATACTTACTGAAATCAACGTATCAATTGTAGGTGATATCGTGGGATCAGAGTTTATCACTATAAGCTTGATTAGTCCACAGAATGATACATTAGATTTATATGATAAACTATGTGCTGGAGACGCAGCGGTAGATATGGTCTTCGATGATGAAAGTGAAAATTCTGCATCTGCAATATGTGGATCATGGAATGGAGACTTCAGACCACAGACAGAAATGTTGATGGAGTTTTATACTTCTAAGTTAGCTGGCGATTGGACATTATTTGTCAATGTAGAAGCAGGAAGTGGAGCAAGCTTCAACCTTAGTTCTTGGTCTATCGAATCTACATGTATGATGGATTGGGTGATGGAAGATGTAGAGTTAGAGAATGACCTTGGACTATGTAGTGCAGAATATACTTGGATACATCCTTATTATGTTGACAATTGCACATTCGGTTCTATCAGTGTAGATTATTTCTCTGATGATGATATCGATGTACCTACAGGTGGTCTTTTAGTAGACAACTTTAGAAAAGGTGGATTCGAAGTGACTGAAGTATTTGGAGTAGGAACGACTACAGTACAATATACTTTAGTAGATCTTAGCGGTAACGAATCACAATGTCAATTTGATGTAACTGTATTGGATACAGAAAATCCAGTAATCACAGTTTGTCCTGGAGATATAGTAGTGAATCTTGAAGGTGGAGAATGTAGAGAAGTGGTTCATTACAATGTAGAAGCAGAAGATAACTGTGAAGTAGTTTCAATCGTAGGTGTGCCAGCAAGTGGTACTTACTTTGAGATTGGTGTTACCGAAGTAGTGGTTACAGTAACGGATCCTGCAGGAAATACATCACTTTGTGTATTCGATGTGATCGTAGTAGAGTACGAACCAACTAGTAATACTTTTGCTTGTAATAATGCAGTCAACCTTTCATTAGATAGTAATTGTGAAGCAGTAATTAATGCAGACATGATTCTTGAAGGTGACAACTATAGATGTTATGAAGATTATTGTATTACGATTACTTCATTGACAGGATTAGCTCATGACAACTATTTCGATGTATCAGATATCAATGAGACATTTAAAGTTACAGTTTCTGATTGTACTGGAGATGTCGAGTATTCTTGTTGGGGTACTGTGACGATAGAAGAGAAATTTAATCCAGAAATCGGTTGTCCGATGGATGTAACTATTTTCTGTAACGAAGATCCAGAAGAGATAGATACTCTCACAGGATTATTAGTAACCGGAGAAGCAGTAGTGCTCAATTGTGAGCCTGGTGCAGAGATTACATACGAAGACAATACGACAGATTATGGTCAATGTTCTAGCCCAAGAATGCTCATAACGAGAACTTGGATTGTAACAGATTCAGATGGAAACCAAGCACAATGTGATCAAGCTATTACAGTGGCCGCTGTGGATTATGCGAGTATTGTGTTCCCTGAAGATCTGGACTTTGATACTGCTTTAGAATGTGAAGATGTAAGTGCTGATGATTCACTTCTCTCACCTGAAAATACGGGTTACCCAACACTCAATGGACAAAATGTTACTGAGTCAGGATCACTATGTATGATCAGTAAAAATGTATCTGATGAGATATATGATATCTGCAATGGTAGCTATGAAATACTACGTACATGGAAGCTACGTAATATGTGTCTACCATTATCAGGAACTAATCCATTGACACATACACAAATTATAAAAGTCGTAGATACTTCTGCGCCTAAGTTTGTCACTTGTCCAAGTGATACGATTATGAGTGTAGATCCATGGAACTGTGTAGGAAATGGTTTCTTAGCAATACCACAAAGTATTCATGATTTATGTGGAGAAGTGGTATTTGACGCCAATATTTATGGTGGAGGAAGATTAGAAATTACAGGAACTGTAGCAGATGATAACCTAAGTGTATTTGCAAGTAATATGCGCAAAGGCGATCATAGAGTGGAGTACACAGCTACGGATGATTGTGGAAACATTAGTAGATGTTCATTCGTAGTAACTATAGCAGATATTACACCTCCAGTCGTAGTCGCTAAGCAAAATGTAATAATTAATCTTACGACTAATGGAGATCCTAATACAGGTACAGCTAAGTTATTTGCTAGCTCTGTGGATCAAGGTTCTTTTGATGGTTGTACAGATGTACGAATAGAGATCAGAAGAGAATCTGATATCTGTGGAGTATCTGGAAATACTACTTTCAATGCGGATGGTCATAATAATGATGGATCATCTAATCCTAATGCTGCTAACTACGATCCAGATGAAGGACAGTATGTTAAGTTCTGTTGTGATGATGTGCCAGCTGGCGAAGAGTCTGCTGTAGTACAAGTTGTAATTAGAGTTTGGGATGATGGTAATGGAACTGGATTTTATGGAGATGCAATGGATCTCAACGGTGATGGCGATATGCTAGATCCAGGAGAACATGATAACTATAATGAAAGTTGGATAGACGTAAGAGTGGAGCAGAAAAACATTCCTGCCTTAGCTTGTCCGCCAGATGTAACACTTGCTTGCGATATGGATTATACAGATCCAGGATTAAGAGGAGCTGCAGTAGCATCATCACTATGTGGATCAGAATCGATAGAAGTGACTTACACACCGCAGCTTGATGCATGTGGATTAGGGTTCGTCGTAGCTACGTATACGGTTCCTAGTGCACCAGATGTAAATTGTAATCAGCGTATTACTATAGAGAATCCTTATCCTGTATTTGCAGAAAGCGATATTAATTTCCCAAGAGATCTACCAGCTAGTTCGACTGGACAGCTCACTTGTCTAGATGATATTAATTACGATCCACCGACTTGGACTGCTAGTCCTTGTGACTTTATTGGATACTTAGAAGAGGTAGATACTTTCTTCTTTGAGCTTGACCCCAACACTGGATTACCTTCAGATGCCTGCTTCAAGATTTTGAGATCATTCACAGTAATTGATTGGTGTCTATATGATGCTACAGGAGGTCAAGAAGGTCAATTCTTTGGTTCTCAGACGATCAAGATTACCGATAGAGAAGCACCAGTATTATTAGACTGTGCACCAAAGATGTTTGCCGTAAATGATGATAACGATAGTAATGAAAATGGAAGTACATGCGAACGCTTAACTACCACATTAACTAATAGTGCTGCGGATAGTGGAGACTGTGCGAGTGATTGGCTCAAGTGGCAGATATTGGTAGATACTTGGGGAGATGGAGAAATCGATTTCGAGTTTAGTAGTTTCCTACCGACTAATGATAGCAACATCAATAATGATACTAATCAAAATGGAATCAATGATAGATATGTAGCGCCAACAGAAAGTGATGAAGAAGTTTCTATAACCATTACAGAATTACTTGAAGCTAGTAGTAATACACATAAAGTATACTGGAAAGTAACCGATGGATGTGGTAATGTAGCTTCTTGTGAGACAGAGTTTATGGTAGTGGATAAGAAAGCTCCTACACCATACTGTGTTAGCTTAAGTAGTGCTCCTATGCCATCTACTAACTCGGTACAGTTATGGGCGATAGATTATGATCTTGGTGCTACGGATAACTGTACAGCTCAGGAAAATCTAAGGTTTACATTCTCTAATACGTTACCAGAAAATGATCCTAGTTACGATTCTGATAAGAGAAGTAGTGCTATGACATTGACAGCTCCTGAAGATTGTGGAAGCCAATTCATTGATGTTTACGTATTCGATGAAGAAGGCAATGTAGACTTCTGTACTGTGACACTTCTGCTTTCTGGTGAGGGTTGTCCAGATAATGGAAATAGAATCATTGCGGGTACTACTATTACAGAAGATGGTGAGGGCGTACAGGATGCTGAAGTGATTCTTGATGCAGATATAGCAGAATATCCAGTAGCGCAGATGACTACAGAAATAGGATCGTTCGCATTTCCTAATAATCCTGATGAAATGGACTATAGTCTAAGTGTACATAAAAACGATAATCATTCTAATGGAGTAAGTACGCTTGATCTTGTATTGATCCAAAGGCATGTAATCGGTTTCGAGGAGTTTAATAGTCCTTACAAGGTTATTGCGGCAGATATTTCTAATGATGAAATGGTGAGTGCTCAAGATATTGTAGAGTTGCGAAAAGTCATATTAGGTGTACAAGAAGAATTTAAAAACAATACTTCTTGGAGATTTGTAGATGGCTCACAACAGTTCTCAGATGTTACTGATCCATTCCCTATTGACGAGGAGCGTGATATCAATGACCTCTCTACAGAGATGCTCAATGAAAATTTCATAGCTATCAAGATTGGTGATGTCAATGCATCCGCGATGTATAGTATATCAGGAGCGATCGCAGAAATTAGAAGTACGGAAAAAATTAAGTTTGAAATCGAAGATCAACTAGTGAAAGCTGGTGAGTTAGTTTCGATAACATTTAGTAGTAAAGAATTCAAAGATATATCAGGATTCCAGACTACTTTAGAATTTGATGGCTTGACGTATAATGGGGTAGAGTCACATTCTTTAGATATGGCAGATTATAATGTGGGACAGATTCAGTCCGATGTAATCACTATGTCTTGGAGTACCAACTCTATGAAAACGGCAGTGGCAGAAAATCTATTTGTAATCAATGTAATCGCAGATAAGGCAGGGTATATTGCGGATATGATTAAGATGAGTGATAAGGTAGTATACACAGAGATCTATCAAGGTACTGAGTATGAAATCAAAGACATCGAACTTGGTGTCAGATCAGAAAGAGTATTAGCTGAAGAGATTGAGTTGATGCAAAATGAACCGAATCCATTTAAGGACAAGACGACTGTTGCATTCTATCTTCCTACCAAGTCTACGGTTACTTTGACGGTTACAGATGTAACTGGTAAAGTACTGAGGGTAGTAGAGGGTGAATATGAAGCTGGCAATAATGGAGTTACTTTACTTTCATCTGAGTTAGGTATATCTGGACTATTATATTATACTCTAGAGACAAAAGGATTCAGTGAAACTAGAAAGATGATTTTGATTGATTAAATATTTCGAAATTGGTGTTAAGGCGACAAGGATTTTATTCTTGTCGCCTTTTTTTTTGCTGGATTGTTTCTTCGATGAGAGAGGAGTAGATGAAAATAATCCCTTTACAACTAAGTCGTAAAGGGATTATAATTTTTGTCAGATTATTGGCTTATCCAGTTGGCCAATTTATTTTATCGAAACCTCTCAATCTGAAAGATTTAAATCTAAGAAACGAAGTGTTCTAAAGTCGCAGTCGTTATAAATTTAAAATGCCATTAAGCTTCTAAATGCTTCCACTCTCTTATCTATTTGTTCTTGGTCTAGAGTCTTTAATCTATCAATAGAAAACTCTTCTACACAAAATGAAGCCATAGCAGATCCATAAACGATTGCTTTTTTCATATTGTCAAACGATACATCGTCAGTCTTTGCTAAGTATCCCATAAATCCACCAGCGAATGTGTCACCAGCTCCAGTTGGGTCAAATACTTTGGCTAAAGGCATTGCAGGTGCGAAGAACATATTTCCTTCTGAAAATAATAAACATCCATGCTCACCTTTTTTGATCACAAGATATTTAGGTCCCATCTTATGAATCTTAGCAGCCGCATTTACTAAAGAATATTCTCCAGTTAGCATACGAGCTTCTTCATCGTTAATCGTGAGGATGTCTACTCTTGCGATAGCTTTCTTGAGACTATCTAAAGCTATATCTATCCAGAAGTTCATTGTATCCATCGCTATGAGCTTCTGTGTGCCATCTAGTTGGTCTAGTACAGAGTTTTGGATGTCTGGTGTAAGATTACCTAGCATTACATATTTGGATGACTTGTAGCTGTCTGGAAGCTGAGGGTCAAAATCGTCTAATACATTAAGGTCTGTAGCTAGAGTATCACGTTGGTTCATGTCTTCATGGTACTTGCCTGCCCAGAAGAATGTCTTACCATCAGATTTGATCTGAAGACCTTCCATGTTTACACCTTTATCTTCTAAAGCCTTGATTTCTTCTTGAGGGAAGTCACCACCAACTATAGCTGACAGATTGATGTCGTTAGTAAAGTATGATGCCGAATGGCTAATATATGTACATGATCCACCGATTACCATATCGGCTTTGCCGTGTGGTGTCTCTATAGAGTCGAATGCTAATGTTCCGATTGTAAGTAAACTCATTGTATTGATATTGGTAGCCGCATTAGGCTATTTGTTAATAATGAGCGCGAAGATATGTATTTTAGCAAAGCTTTTATGATTGAAGTCATTGATTATCGACCTGTGCTAAGGGGCGTAATCGTATAAATACGTTTGAAATGAAATATTTATGGATATTGCTACTTGGTTTTGCGTCAGTAAATTCTATAGCACAAACATGTCTTGAATATGGTATTCTATTGGAGAGGCAATCGCAGATTGATAGTTTCTCTATTAATTATCCTGATTGCGAATATGTTCTCGGTAGACTTGTTGTAGATAGTCCTGATAATTTGGGGATTACCAATCTAGAAGGTCTAGTTCAGCTCAAGCGCATCAATAATTTGTCTTTAGTTTATAATGCTGACTTAAATGGATTGTTAGGCCTTCATAACGTTGAGCGAATAGATAGTAGTTTAGTCATTGTTGGTAATCACAGTCTCAAGGATTTAAATGGTCTCAATGAATTACAATATGTAGGTGATAGATTGAGAATTTCTAGCAATGATTCTTTAGTTACACTTTCAGGAATAGATGCTGTTCAAAATATTAATTCGCTGGATATCATTCAAAATAAATCCCTAATCCATACTAACGGATTGAATGCCTTAGATACTATCAGGCGTAGCATAGATGTTAATAATAATAAATCTCTTACGCATGTTAATATGAATGGTTTACAATATGTAGGATTGGAAATAGGGATCAGTGGTAATGATAATTTGGATACGCTTGATGGTTTTCCATTGCTTCAATATGTCGAGCAAGTTAGGATTGAGCAAAATGATAGCTTAAAGTTGATCAAAGGATTTGACGCATTGCCACATGCGAGTATGTGGATTGTAAATAACGATCAGCTTCTTGCTTTGGAGGGGTTTTCGTCATTGGTAACTGCTGGAGATATTTGGATTACTAGAAACAATTCCCTGGCAGACCTTTATGCATTTGGAAATCTAGAAGATTGCTTTGCTTTACGACTTACTCAAAATGATGAAATGACTCAAATAGAAGGTTTTAGTAATCTTGAAACAGCTGAGTATGTAGAAATTAGTCTGAATGCGAAATTGACATCTATCACGGGTTTTTCTAAGTTGGATTCAGTAAATGTAGAAATGGTAATTGATGGAAATTATCTTATTAATGACATTTCAGGTTTTGACGGTATTCGTCATGTTGGTGAGTTGGAGATTGGAAATACAGATATAGAATCATTTAATGAATTTCAACAATTGGATTCGATTGGATCATTATTAGTTCGTAGCAACAGGAGGCTAAAAAACATGAATGGCTTCAGCGGATTAAAGTCTGCCAACAACATTTTTATTTCCAGTAATGATAGTCTTAAAAATGTAGATGGATTAGATTCGCTTCTCAAAATTGAAGAATTTATTTCTATATCAAATTGTCCAGTTAATGATCTTTCAGCATTGGCAAATTTGTCTTTCGTAGGAGAAATTTTGAATATTGCTCATACTGAGGTGCTCGACTTAAATGATTTGACCTCACTTACTTCACTGGGTGCTTTGTGGCTGATTAATAATGAGCAACTGACATCCCTTTCAGGTTTGTTTCAGGTGGATTCAGAATCTATAAATTTGCCATGGGATTTTAATTCTTTATGGCTTGTGGGTAATGTTGAATTAGAAACCTGTAATGAAGAGTTTGTATGTGAATGGATTAATATTTCTGAAGTTAAATATGCGATATCTGGGAATAAATCTGATTGTCTAGATGATGATGCGGTGAGAAGTAGTTGTATGACATCTACTTTAGACTCAGCGACTGATTTGGATGTAAGTTTTTTTCCTAATCCTGTACATGATCATCTGTATGTTTCTTCTGAACAATATACTAACTTCACAATGACCAATAGTCAAGGCACTATAGTTATGGAAGGGGAATTGTTTAAAGATCAAAATGTGATTGATATGAAAGAACTGCCTAGTGGATCGTATTTTTTGCTTATCAATGAAGCGAGTAGAATGCTTTCCAAGCGTATATTGAAATTGTAAAGTTTCGTAAAATCTCAGCCACAATGTCATCAATTTTGATGTTAGGCATTGGGGCTATTACGTACCAAATAGGGTTAGTTTTGCCTTTTTCTTTGATCTCTCTTTATTGTCATACCAAAGGACAATAGTCTTAATAGCTTTTTTATGATTTGCTATTTCAACGATTTTGCTTGAAGATTTTTCTGTGAAGTGATGAGCTAAAGTCATGTTTTTTACTAATCCATCAATATACTCTATTCTCATTTTGTATAGGTTGAGATCGTCTCCAGATGCTACTAGTTTTAACTTTGAGAATGTGCCTTCGTCAGCACCTAGATGAAGTACATCTTTATTTTGTTTGAAATTAACAGATTTGCTAACTAGTTCTTTCCACTGTGCGTTAAAAGTATTGGGTGCTGTGGTAGTGAAGCTAGTAAGGAAAAAGATTGTCACTACTGATAAGAAACTACTGAGTATAGGATTCATGAGCTTTGGTTTATTAGTGTATAATTAGGGCGAAAGTATAAGTAGTAGTTAACTTATCTTAGGGCTTGTCGGAGTATATGGTTAAGGTAAGAGTCAGCCAATATCTTGACGCAAGTAGAGGAGGCAGAACGATTTCTTTCTACTCATTACTTTTTGTTTTTTAGCTACTTTCCAAACACTGTAACTTTAGCTTTTTGCTTAGATCTTTTTTTTGTGTTATGCCAAAAAGTAATCTTCTTGATGATTCTTCTACGTCCATCGATGTTGATGATTTCGCTAGATGATCGCTTAGTGAATTTATGGTTAAAATCGATGTTTTCTATTTGACTATTGAGATATTCGATTTGCATCTTATGCATGTCGATATTTCCACCGCTTACTTCTAGTTTTAATATTGAGAATCTTCCGTCTTTAGATCCGACATGGATTACATCTCGGTCTAATTTAAAGTCTACACTACTGCTGCCTATCTTTTCCCATTTGATGACGGTGTTAGTGATTGTGGATGAAGTGAAACTTGAAAGACTTAGGATTAATATCAGTGCAGTAAGACTGTTGCTTATAGATTTCATAGTACTTAATTTTTTGGATTCAAGTACTTAGACGACAAGATTTACGCGAAGCTTATATTGAGTTGTTATTTTTCAAAATATTTAACATTTCGATAGAGTGAGTCTTGTGCAAGATCACTTTTCCTAGATTACTTAAACCATCCTAGAAGGCAATATGCCTGGTGTGGATGGGGAAATAGGATGAGGTATGGAGATAAACATAAACCTTGTATCTTTCAATAGAGACTGTAGCTCAAAAAAAGCAACACCCAATGAAGGATGTTGCTTATAAGTGTTTTCAAGACTTTAATCTAGTAGTTTGTCTAGACGTGTCTTTAGCCGATTAATTTCGTTTGCTATATAAATGGTGCAATTACTAATGCAACCACTGACATCAACTTAAGTAATATGTTAAGTGATGGTCCAGAAGTATCCTTAAATGGATCACCTACTGTGTCACCTACTACAGTAGCTTTGTGTGCTTCTGATCCTTTGTAATGCATTACGCCGTCGATCTCTACACCTTCTTCAAACATTTTCTTAGCATTATCCCAAGCTCCACCTGCGTTAGATTGGAAGATAGCCATAAGTACACCACATACAGTTACTCCTGCTAGTACACCTCCTAGCATTTCTGCACCACCTACGAATCCAAATGCAACTGGAGTAATCACTGCGATAAGTCCAGGTAAAATCATTTCGCGAATAGAAGCTTTAGTAGATATTTCTACGCACTTGTTATATTCTGCTTTGCCATCTGCTGCTTCAAATGTAGCTACGTCTGCTGCTGACCATTCACTTTGTTCCTTACCGTCATACTTTTTCATTACAGCTAATGCCGCTTTGAGCTCAGGTATATCTGCAAATTGTCTTCTTACTTCATTGATCATATCCATTGCTGCTTTTCCTACGGCATTCATAGAGAGTGCAGAGAATAAGAATGGAAGCATACCACCGATAAGAAGTCCGGCCATTACTTTTGGCTGAGCAATATCGATAGATGTAATTCCAGCGGTAGCCATGAATGCTGCAAATAATGCTAATGCAGTTAATGCAGCGGATCCAATTGCAAATCCTTTTCCAATTGCAGCCGTAGTATTACCTACTGCATCGAGTTTGTCTGTTCTTTGTCTTACTTCTTTTGGAAGTTCGGCCATCTCTGCGATACCACCTGCATTATCGGCAATAGGTCCGTAAGCATCTACAGCTAGTTGTATTCCTGTGTTAGATAGCATACCTACTGCTGCGATAGCGATACCATAAAGTCCAGCAAAGTGATGTGCTCCTAATATTGCTGCTGCCAATACGATGATTGGTGCTGCTGTTGAAATCATTCCTACACCTAGACCTGCGATGATGTTAGTCGCAGCTCCTGTAGTAGATTGCTTTACGATTGACATTACTGGTCCTGTACCTGTTCCTGTATAATGCTCTGTGATCTTACCTATAAGTAATCCAGCCGCTAATCCGCATAGGATGGCGAAGAAAACTCCAGATGCAGTGTATCCAGCAAATCCATTTGGTATCATCCACTGAGTAATAAACCAAGTCGCTACAAGCATAAGTCCTGCAGATCCAAATTCACCTATGTTTAATGCAGTTTGTGGGTCTCCACCTTCTTTTACTTTTACAAAGAATGTACCTATGATAGAAGTTACGATTCCTACTGAAGCTAATACTAGAGGTAGTAATACCGCATTCATTCCACCAAAATCATTAGTTAGAGCGAATCCGTCAACTGATCCAATATATACCGCACCTAATACCATCGTACCGATGATCGATCCTACATAAGATTCAAAGAGATCGGCGCCCATTCCGGCTACATCACCAACATTATCACCAACGTTATCTGCTATAGTCGCTGGGTTCAATGGGTGATCTTCTGGAATGCCAGCCTCTACCTTTCCCACAAGGTCAGCTCCTACATCCGCAGCTTTGGTATATATACCTCCACCTACTCTTGCAAATAAGGCAATTGATGAAGCTCCAAAAGAGAATCCTGTTAGTATTGTAATAACTCTTGTTACCTGGGCGGCATCTTCCACTCCAAACATATTAGAGTATATTAAGAATAAAGCTCCTAGACCTAATACACCTAGACCTACAACGCCTAAGCCCATTACAGCTCCACCAGCGAATGCTACTTCTAATGCTTTTCCTAAGCTTGTTCTAGCTGCCGCTGTTGTACGTACATTAGCTTTAGTCGCTACCTTCATTCCAATGAATCCTGCCAATGCAGAACAAATAGCACCTAGTATAAATGAAACAGCCACTAGCCAAGAAGATGCGGCTGTCATACCACTCCATGCTAATAATGCGGCTACAATTACTACAAATATTGCAAGGACTTTATATTCCGCTTTGAGAAATGACATTGCTCCGTCGCTAATGTGCTTAGCTATTTTGGACATTTTTTCAGTCCCTTCATCTTGTTTACTGACCCATCCAGACTTCCAAAATGTAAATAGCAGAGCTAATACACCGAAAGCAGGAATGGCCATCATTAAAGTTTGATCCATTGTTGTTGGCTTTTCTATTAAATTAAAAAATATGATATATATAAATATCTAATGATCAAAAGTAGCGTAATTTCTCAGTTTTACAAACTAAAAGAGTTTGATAGTGTTTTTGTTGATTTGGTGTATTGTTGTTTGTTTTCTTTGCTTTTCGTTATTTATTTTTGCTCTTTTATTATTGGGAGCAAAATATTTGATTGTCTTGCTGTTATAGCAAATTTCTATTGGTTGTTTTCGTTACATGAATTTTTGGGAGTTGTTATTTTTACAAAATATAGTATTGTTTATGGTGCTCAGTTATGAAGGATGGCATATTTTGTTTGGAGTAAAAGTGGGAATGCTTTTAAAATATGTCTGATATTTAGTGATTGGAAAGTAAAACGGTCTCTTTATTAGGGTTTTAAAGTTAAAAATGACCAATAGCATAGATAGTAAGTAAGTTCTCTTCTTTGATGATTTTCAAATTAACTATCTTTATACTTATGAGGTTACGTGCCATTTTATATCGACTTGCATTCTGTAGTGTACTAGGACTAATTAGTTGTAGTATGTTTGGTCAAACTACTTTTCAGCCCAAGCAGATAGAGTTTGATTGGAAAGGTATCGTGTATCGGTATGAAAGAGCAGTTGACTTTACATTGCATACTCATGGATTTCTGCTCGGATTTAATACAGGTAGAATACTCACGTATGATAAAACGAGATACTATCATTTCTCATTGGGGTATATGCGTGATCCACGCGAGCGCAGTCAGAATAAGAATATTCCTTTAGATAATATGACGTCTAAATCCTTTGCTTATGGCAAATTGAATTCACTATATGTACTTAGGGCAGGAATAGGAGTGAAAAAATACCTTTCGGAAAAAGCGAAGCGGAAGGGTATAGCTGTTGGTTATAACTATGAGCTAGGGCCAGCAATTGCTATGCTAAAGCCTAATTACTTGTACTTATTGTTTGAAGAGACTCAGATGGGAATGTCCATACCTGAGTTGCGAGTAGAAAGGTACTCTGCAGAAAATGCTGATGTGTTTCTTGATTATAATAGGATATTTGGCGGTGGAGGATTTTCTCGAGGTTGGAAAGAATTGACGTTTACACCAGGTATACAAGCTAAGGGAGGAATCTTATTCAGTTTGGGAGCCTATGATAAATATGTAAAGATGGTCGAGGTTGGTATAATGGCTGATTTGTTCATCAAGAAAATATCTATATTGGCAGAGACAGAAGCTGTCAGTAATAAACCCTATTTTATCAATCTATATTTAACTTTGCAACTCGGAGCTAGAAGCAACTAATTGCTAATAAGTCCGTTATTATGAAGACATGCCACTTTTTATAGGCATATTATATATTCAAATCATCAACGCTCGTGCTAGAATTACCAGTAGTATCCAATATAGAGAAGCCGAAAAGGGAGAAGAAACCAAACTGGCTGAGAGTCAAATTGCCAATAGGTGAAGACTATAAAAGAGTAAGAGGTCTCGTAGACGAATATAAACTTCATACGATCTGCCAAAGTGGTAATTGCCCTAATATGGGCGAGTGCTGGGGTGCAGGTACCGCTACTTTTATGATATTAGGTAATGTATGTACGCGTAGCTGTTCGTTCTGTGCAGTAAAGACAGGACGTCCACCTGAGTATGATGAAGATGAGCCACGTCGAGTAGCTGAAGCTATTAGACTTATGGAAGTAAAACATGCAGTTCTTACCTCAGTCAATAGAGATGAACTCAAAGATCGCGGAGCGGAAATATGGTATCAGACGGTTGTTCAGATCAAAGAACAATCTCCAAATACAACTATAGAAACACTAATACCAGATGTGAAGGCCAACTGGGAAGCGTTAGATCGTATGATCGAAGGGGGACAAGAGGTAGTATCTCATAACATGGAGACTGTTGAAGAGCTATATCGTAAGGTTAGACCTCAAGGTAAATATCATAGAAGTCTAGAGCAGCTTCAGCGTATCAAAGAAGCTGGTAACAGGACAAAGACTGGATTTATGGTGGGGCTTGGTGAGACTGACGAGCAAGTATATAGAATCATGGACGATCTTATCAAAGCGAAAGTAGATGTAGTGACTATCGGCCAATACCTACAGCCGACTAAGATGCACTTAGCTGTAGATTCGTTTGTACATCCAGAAAAATTTGCAGAGTACAAGGCTGTTGGATTAGAGAAAGGATTTGATTTTGTAGAAAGCGGACCCTTAGTAAGATCGAGTTATCATGCAGAGCGTCATCTATAGATTTTGATAGTATATATCGTTGAGACTTACTTCGTTGAAGGTTTGTAGAATGATTTTGTCGTTGATGTAATTTTACTTGTTCGACTTGATTTTATCGGCTTTCCAAATAAGGTCAGACCCATTGTTAGCTTTTCACTGAGTAAAGTATTTTTAGCTTATAATTGATTAATTCAAATCCATCTCATAGAGATCGGACCTAAGCCCAATTGCAGTAAATGATCATCAGACACGAAAAGGTAAAAGCAGGAATCATAGGCTGGGGAGAGAACACACTCTTACTTGCGGATCTATTGACGAGATATGCTAAGAATATCGAACTAGTAGCATTAAGTACATCGTATGATGCCGGTCGCGATTATGCGATTAGTAATTTGGGCATCAAACATATATTTACACATCATATACAGATGATGGACCTGCACGAGATTGATGCAGTCATCATTGCTGGACCTGGAGAAGAGCATACAGAGCAGATAATTGCCAGCCTTAAAGCTGGGTATCACGTATTGTACGAATTGCCAGCAGCACTTGATATTTCTAAAGCGATAAAGTTAGTTGATGCTATCGAGCATTATCCTAGCCAGATTGCTATGGGTGCCTTTCCGCATCGATATGATTCTAAATTTATCAAGGTCAGAGAGAAAATTCAGAATGGCGGTATAGGAGATATTATAGCTGTCGAAGTAAGTGTCAACCAATCTAGAGCTAGTAAAATAGTAAAAGCAGATCCTGGAATTGTGAGAGACATGCTGCTTAAAGAAATAGATCTCGTCAGATGGCTTACCGGTCAAGAGATTATATCTGTTAATAGTAATAGTGTGGGTGAAGGTCCGAACATGACCTATGCTCATTTTGCAGCCAAATTAGAAGGGGGACAATCCAGTACTTTTACGGCTAATCGACAATCACATCAACCTATTGGAAGTAGTATCAAGATTATCGGAAGTGAAGCTGAAATATATTTCCGTGGACCCATAGAAACCTATGAGTATGCAGAAATATCTAATGGACAACTTACGCCTACTTCTTTAGATCAGGATAATAGAAAGCAATATATGGATATTCTAAATGCCTTTCTTTATACAATACAGGAGAAGGTGAAGCCTAATGATACAGTGAAAGATATCATGAGTAATACAAGAACCACTTTAGCTTTTGAAAAGTGTCTAGAGTTGTATGGTCCAGTTGGGATCGAGTTGTAGTTACTCGATATTGAAATCATCTCGCTGAGAGATAAAACCTTAAAACTAAAAAAAAAAGCGCTGATCAACATAAGTCGATCAGCGCTTCTATATTTTATTAACTATCCAATTGGGACATTAGTTAATTTTCATAAATCTATGAGTGAATGTCTCTCCTTCGAACGTGGTTAATTTCAAGAAGTATTGCTGTGATCTTTTCAGATCTCTAAGATCTACTTCGATTACCTTTTTCGCTTCTACTTCCCTGTTGTTCATTACTTTTCCATCCATTCCGTAGATAGTCATAAATAACTTTTCTCCGTCGTCAAACATACCTTTGGTATCAAGGAATATTTTCTCTTTTGCTGGGTTAGGGTAGAGGCTAATTTCGCTTAGGTTTATTAGCCTTTCGTCTCCAATCCTTAACTCAGTTTCTTGAGATCCTTGCGCTTCAGATAATGTTGCACAACCTTCAATCAAAATGTCATCTAAGTATATTTGATCTGAGTTAGCAGATGCATCGCATCTAAATCTGAATACAGTATTATTACTGAATTCCACTCCTGAAATTGTTACAGATTCAAAATATCTAGTATTGTTAACAAACTCGGTTCCAGCGTTCCATTCTTCTACAATCGTATAGTTGTTTCCTCCATTTAATGAATATTCTAAGAAGAAGTCTTCATTGTTTTCCATACTCACAGCTAAGTAAGAGAAGCTGACATTGACTGATAGGTAGCTGCTCATGTTTACAGGATCAGAATATAATGAAGATGATTGTCCAGAATTGTCTCTGATCCTCATACTTCTAGATCCTGAACTTGCATTTCCATTATACCAGAAACAATCAGATCCTCCATCATTCCAGAAAACATATCCATTTTCAAAATTATCGAAGTTTACAGTTTCACAACTGCTACAAGCATCAGCATCTGGGTTAGGATTACAAGGGTCATTATCATCTGGATCATCTCCAATACAGATGCCATCGTCATCGTTGTCTACATATGTTCCTCCAGAGCAACCGCAGTTCGCATCGTAGGTTTCTCCTACAGTACAAGCATTACCATCATTACAAATAGCACCTATTAGGTTGTCATTAAATCCTGGACATATATCTTCTGTATCGCAAGTTCCATCATTGTCACTGTCTGGGAGTGATTCTCCTCCAACGCAATTACAATCTACATCGTATACGGTATTGATTGTACAAGGGTCACCATCTTCACACGATTCTCCTTCTTCACAACCTTCGTCACAAGCTAAATCACCATCAAGATCTTCAAATATTTTTACGTCTCTGTAGTATGAATTACCGGCGCTCGCCGCATCGTCATCAGCACTAAAGATTAAATATTGATAGAGTCCAGAAAAGTTAGCTCCAAGACTGATGTTAAAGGTTTGCCATTCACCTGCACTAGTATATCGTCCATTGTTAAATGTGCCATTGTATCCTTGATCACCATATACTACAATACGATGATCAGGAGCAACTATAAGGTCATTGTCAAATCCAATTTCGTGTATCTCACCTTCTATGGTGGATTTGAAATCAAATTGGATCACAGTATTCGGTGTTACATTATAGCTAATTTCAATAGCTTTCCATGCGTTACCGTCCATATATAATGTGTTGCCATTATCTTGGATTTGGTATGGACCAAAGTCTTGCCCTGAATCGTAGGAAAGGATAGTTTCATTATTCCAGTTGTAGAAAGGACAAGGCGCACATCCATCTATGAATCCATCGTTGTTGACGTCTTCTGTATCATCTTTACCAGGACACTCATCATCGATATCACAAACACCATCATTATCTGAGTCTTCAAGTATTCCTCCAGAACAACCGCAGTTAGCGTCGTAAGTTTCTCCTGTCGTGCAGACATTACCATCATCACATGGAGTGCCAATTAAGGCATCGTCAAAGTCAGGACAAAGATCATCTGCATCACACACTCCATCGTTGTCAGTATCTTGTGCTGTTCCACCAGAACAGCCACAATTTGCGTCGTAAGTTTCACCAGTAGTACAAGCATTGCCATCGTCACAAGCGGTGCCAATAAGAGCATCGTCAAAGTCAGGACAAAGATCATCTGCATCACATACATCATCGCTATCCGCATCTTGGAAAGTACCACCGCTACAGCCACAATTCGCATCGTAAGTTTCACCAGTAGTACAAGTATTGCCATCGTCACAAGATGTACCAATTAAGGCATCGTCAAAGTCAGGACAAAGATCATCTGCATCACATACACCATCGTTGTCAGCATCTTGTACTGTACCACCGCTACAGCCACAATTTGCGTCGTAAGTTTCACCAGTGGTACAAGCATTGCCATCGTCACAGTCAGTACCAATAAGTGCATCATCAAAGTCAGCACATGCATCATCTGCATCGCATACGCCATCGTTGTCAGTATCTTGAATTGTACCACCAGAACAGCCACAATTTGCGTCGTAAGTTTCACCTGTAGTACAAGCATTACTATCGTCACAAGCGGTGCCAATTAGAGCATCATTAAAGTCAGGGCAAATATCTTGAGTATTACAAACGCCGTCGTTGTCATTGTCACCAGAGAACGTACCTGCGCAACCACAATCGACATAAATATC
>CALKJD010000083.1 GCA_937995755.1 uncultured Saprospiraceae bacterium
AGCTATAAAATTGTAGAAGGCGAAAAGTCCAGAATACAGATATATAGAGGTGATGTGATTCAAATTAGTGGTAAAGGAGCTACTAAGACTTTCACAGTTAGAAAAATGTCTAGCGGTGTAGGTGTTGAAAGGATCTTTCCATTTGCGTCACCAAACCTAGTTGAGGTTAAAGTCCTCAAAAGAGGTAAAGTAAGAAGAGCTAAGCTTTACTACTTAAGAGAATTAGTAGGTAAGAGAGCTAAAATTAAGGAGAAAAAATACGTTAAAAAGGACTAATATGTCTATATCGATGGTTTGACATCGGTAGTGTAATGTAAGATATAAAGAGCTATCAGTAATGATGGCTCTTTTTTATTGGACTATTTCCAATAGAATATGCTAGTAGAAATATTTTTTTCAATATCTCCGTTATAATAAGGTTGTTTGAAACATCAATATTATTTTTCGTTGTTCAATTCAATTAATACTTCTAACTTAGTTTATATCTATTTAAATATCAGATTATCTATTATCAATACTCTTGGATGACAAATTTTATAAAATCAGCATTCTATATTAGTGTTTGTATCATATTAGGTACATCATGTAATGAAGAAGCTGTAGATGCCTCGGATTATAGCCAGAGTTATGGCTCTTGGGTCTTAAGTAAAGCGCTGAAAGATGGCAAAGCAACAAGAACATTAGAAGGGACGACTTTTGAAATTGATACGGCACAAATAGCCACCAATCTATTTGGAGCAGACGAAAGCTATAAGTATAAGCGAAATGGTAGTCGAATTCAATTAGAAGGAAGTAGTTCTCAGTTATTTACAGTGGATAAGTCTACAGTCGATACGCTTGTGCTTAATATGAAACGTAAAAGAAAATTGTTTCAGTTACTTATGGTTAGAGAAAGTCTGTCTGCGAATCAGTCAGAATAACCTCATTTTCCTTATCGTCGGTTTTTTCACTTACAGGAATCCATGTTGTTATCACCTTTTTAATGTATTCGCCATGAAGCATATATTTACGCTATTATTACTTACTGTCTCACTACAAGCTTGGTCTATCAATGCTAGCGTTGAATTCCTACGGTTTAGTACTATTGAGAAGCAATACTTAGAAGTAAATTACAGGATCTTTGCCAATAGTCTGGCCATCTCAGATGCCGAGTCTGCGAATCAAGTGCTTTCCACTATTTTAATATATCGTGGGGAAGAGATCGTTGACTATCAGAAAAATTTATTGGTAGGAAGTAACACAGAAATCTCTACAGATCTTTTAGATGTACGTAGATTTTTGCTTCAACCTGGAGATTATAGAGTGGTAGTGGAGCTAGAAGATCAGAACGGCCTTAAACAAGTTTTTAAAGTAGAAAAACAAGTTTCCATTGAAGCTCAAAAGGATATGTCCATGTCTGACATTATGTTGTTGGCAACCATATCTCAATCAGATGAAGAATCTCCAATGGTAAGAAATGGGGTATATATGGAGGTGTTGCCACATGCTTACTATGGCAAAGACTTAGATGTATTGATCTCATATTTAGAAGTTTATGGTCTACAAGATCAAGATAAGTATTACTGTAGCTATGAAATCATATCAGGTTATGATTCAGCGACAGAAACTCAAGAAGTAGTAAAGTACAAGAGGTTGGAATCCAAAGAGTTACAAGCCTGTTTGCTAAAATTGGATATATCAGATATAGCGTCTGGAGATTATCATTTGGTAGTCAATGTGTATAATGGTAATAAGGAAATTGTAGATAGTAAGGCGTCTACTTTTGTAAGGGTAAATCCTAAGGCAGATATTGCTAATCTTAGTAAGGGCATGAATAGAATTAATAATTCTTTTGTTACCGATATAGTGATTGATAGTCTGGATTATTACCTCAAAGCTATTGCCCCAATAGTAAATGAACCCAAAAGATCAATGCTTGACGAGCTATTGGATAATGGGAGTACTTTGGCTAAACGAAGATTTATCTATGATTATTGGAGTGCATCCTCAGGTGAAGATGCTAAAGGCGCATCAGAAGCATATATGAAGATCGCTAGAGCTGTAGATCGCAATTTTTTTAATGGTACATCTTATGGATTTGATACTGATATGGGATATGTATTCTTACGGTATGGTAAACCAGACGATGCATTAGTAGTGGATGACGAACTTTCCGCCTTTCCTTATCAGATATGGAGATTCAATAAGATTCTTACTACAGGTGAGAATAATGTTAAATTTCTCTTTTATGCACCCTCACTTAGCCACAAAGACTACAGACTACTGCATTCTACATGTAGAGTTGAATATCAAAATCCATCGTGGGAAGCAGAATTATACAGAAAAATACCGGAAGAGGTTGTTGGTAATGCAAGCGAAGTAAGAACAGTTAATGATGGTTTTACTCGAAGGGCTCGTGATCTTTGGAATGACTTTTAACATCGTTTCTTAACGGTTATAAGCAGTATTTTATTGACTGCGTAGTGATATTTACGAATTTTAGTATCTTGATGACGTAACTTGAGGACTACTAGTAGTTTAGTAGCCGCGATACTAGAATTTACGATAATAACACTGAGATGATAAACCGTATACTTATTACAGGGATAACGCTGTTTTGCGCTATTCATATTTATGCTCAAGACTATAAAGCCAAGCTCATTGGCTATAATCAATCGCTACCTGTGGTAACACAAGCTATAGGTGTCATATCCGCAGAATATGATGGTGAATTTCTTCGAATCGAAGGTAGAGTAGATAACCTAGAAGGTACCTTTGTCCAAGGTAGTAATGATGGTGTTGCACTATATCGAGGAGCGCAAGGTACTAAAGGTGTAAAAGTCGGTGCCATGTTACCATTCGTGGATGATGATGGCAGTGGGTTGGATCTCATAGCTGTAGCTAATAGATTTGAATTGACTCCAGAAGAGGTAATCGCATTGAATAATAATGAATTATATATCAATGTAGGTACTAATCTGTATCCAGAAGGAGAGATCAGAGCGCAATTAGTGCCGGCCGATGCGGATGTGTATTATTGTACTTTATTTGGGAGTGTAGTTACCCATCCTTATCCCACAAGAGGGCATGGATCAGTATTGATTTCAAAGGTAGATGATAGTATTAGTGTCTCAGGTTCGTTTAGAGATTTAGAAGGTGATTTTGATACCAATGATTTCTTTGCTGCTACGCTCAGAAGTGAATACGCTGGAAAAGATGGAGTATTACTTTCTAGCTTGATCGTCGAAGCGGATACGGTAGCGAATGCAGGTATCATTAGAAATGGGGCAAACAAATATCTCATCACTGCATCGGAAACGCTCAATCTTATAGACGGAGGAGTGTATGTAGAGATCAAAAGTGAAAAATATAATAGGGCAGAATTAAGAGGTCAAGCCACACTTCCTGTGAAGCAGTTGTATTTGTCAAATCTTCGGTCTTATAATGCCATTCCATTTAACAACTCTAGAGCTACTGGAAAGATATTAATTCAAAGAAATCATGGTGATTCGCTTTATCTCTCTGGTGCGTTTCAAGGCTTAGAATCTGATATTGCTCAGGATTTTGCTGGAGGAGCGATTATGTATGATGGTATTCAAGGCCAAGAGGGAACAGTTCACCAGTTATTGACACCTACATTATCTGTGGGTAATAGATTAGGGTCATTTCATTCCGACAATAATTTCTTTGAATATATACCGCAAGATCTTGCGAAACTGGACAATCGTGATTTTCATATTATTATCCATAGTGAAGATAGATTTAATGGTGAAATCAGAGGTCAAGTAATGCCGATAGGACAGAATAATTTTTCCGTTGTGCTGAATGACATTCAGACAAAGGAAGGAAAGATTACTGGTCATAAGGCTTATTTTGATGCGGTGCAATTAGGCGAAAAAATCTCTTTTTCCGGATCCTTATTGGATAGCGTACCAGGAATAACAGCGCAAGCACTTTCTCTTAAATTAGGCTTGCCAGGAAAGTCAGGTTCGCAAGTGTTACAAATGACAATGGATCAAGATGAGAATTCCCATTACACAGTGGCATCGACCAGTGCTAATACTTTTACTATTGATGAAAGTCTTATGCAAAATATGCTGGCGAGAAATACATATTTAGAGATCAATGGTACTGACGGTGATGAAATAATACGTGGACAGATGCTACCAACGTCTCAGTCTATTTATTACTTACCATTATCAGACCGTCAAACGGTGCAACATCAAAATAGCAATGCTAGTGGAATGATGATCGTAGAGCAGCACGATGATACAGAATTAAGAGTGCTTGGATCATTTGAAAATTTAGAATCAGATTTAAATGATGCTATTACTGGAAATATTCTCATTCATGAAGGAAAGTATGGAACTGAAGGAGATGCATTTAGAGCCTTAATTCCGGTTATAGATGCAGACGAAAGAGGTGGAGTAGTACTCGCTGAAGACAATACTTTTTTTATTCAGAACTCTCGAACGGATTCACTTCAAAAAAGTCTATTGTATGTTGATATCATTACTGAGGATGAGCCAGGAGGTGAATTAAGAGGTCAGATACTAGAGTTAGCTGATGCTTATTATAATACTCGACTACATTCTACCAATGTCGTTACTTCAAGTACAGCAAATGGTGTCGGTCAGATGTTGTGTATTCGCAAAGATTCAAAAATAACGGTAACTGGAAGTTTTGATGAATTAGATGGTGTAGTCAACTTTAGTAATAATGGAGGCATATCTATTAGGCAAGCTCCGATAGACGAGAATGGGAATATTAAATTTTTATTATTTCCAGAGTATGCAGTAGATAGCCTAGCTGGTGTATTTGATAGATCGTTGAATACGCTCTTTTTATCTGGTGATGATGTGTCTAATCTCAATGCTGAAAATTATTACGTAGAGTTGAGAAAGACATCACAAGAAGGGCCTGCATTAAGAGGGCAATTGCAGGCGATGAAAAATATATCACCAGCTCCAGCAATAATAGTTAGTCCTGAAAATACAGATACGATATTGATAGATGGGTTAGTAACTAGTCAATTAGATTTTAATATCGAAAGTGATATTAGCTTGACGACATCTTTACGAGTTTCTGATCGACCTGATTTTAAGCCCACCTTATATGCTCATAATTATGGATTTACCAATGATGTGTCACTTAGTTATTCTGTTATAGATGACTTACTACATAACCTGAGCCAGCAAGTAGGGGATACAGTAAGGCTGTATTATAAAGTGGTAAAAAGTGATGGTGCAGATCATAATGATGGTGAGCTTCAATCTATGAATCTTGTGAGAGGATTGGTGACTGGTGTTCCAGATATTTTCAATGCCCACCTCACTGCAAATCATTCAGTACCACCAAGACAATCGACAGGGTATGGTCATATCATTGCAGAAGTTTTAGATAGTACACTGAGAATTAGTGGAACGATAGATGGTTTGATGGGAGAGATTGATACTATGCATATTCATATGGGAATGGCCGGTATTAATGGTCCAGCGATTTTACCATTAAAGGCATCAATTTCTACAGATGGTACTTCAGCACAGCTTACGGCTTTTGAGAATACGTTTAAGCTGACAGCGGCCCAATTAGATACATTAAATGATAGAGGTCTATATATCAATGTACATACATCTCTGTTTCCCAATGGTGAAGTAAGAGGTCAAATATTACCAGATGCAGATGCTTATTATTTCGCTAACCTCTTAGGTAGTAACACAGAAAAATCTTACGTGAACGATGCCGCTGGAGCATTAAGTATAGAAGTGAGAGGTAGTAGTATGACGGTGACAGGCACTTATTCGGATTTGGATTCCGCTTATGATTTCGATAGTCAAGGAGGAGCTCATCTCAAACTGGGATTGCCTGGTAAAGATGGTCCTGCACTCTTCACCTTAGTGCCTATTGAAATGGATTCAGTTAACGGTGTTTTTCAAGCACAATCGAATACGTTTAATTTTACATCTACAGATCTTACTATTCTTAATGGTAGGAATATGTATGCTGATATCCATACTGATGAAAGACCTAATGGTGCGATCCGAGGTATGATTACACCTATGCTTAAAGGAATATTTAGAACTCATTTAGGTAGTATTAATCATCAGCATATTATGAATGATAATGCTCGAGGTACTGTTCAGGTCGATCTCGATATTGATAATAATATTGGAGTTTACGGTACATTTAATGATCTACCTAATAGCACAAGTGATTTTGGTGGATTGATTAATTATCGTTATGGTTTTAATGATGATGTAAGAGAGATATTATCTATGAATGCAAATTTTGATTCTCAAGATTCTACGGATGGTTTCTTTTTATTTGAAAATAATAATATAGCTGCTGATGAAAGTATGATAGAAGAACTAATGTTAAGAGCTCATCATATTAATATAGATCTTAATCAAGATTTTGGTGGAATCAGAGGACAGGTATTGGGTCTAGCTCAACAATATTTATTTGCTAAAATGAATGGTTATCAAATGGTACCTTCTCAAGGTGGTGGAGAGATTACTTCTGTTTATGTAGAAAGGGTAGATAATAAATTTCAATTTTCTGGAGCACTTGGAAGTGAATCTTCTACTTTATCGTTGCATCAAAATTTGATTGGTAATGAAGGTACTCAAATTGCGTCCTTTACTGCAAATGATTTAGATGGTAATTATCTTTTAGATCCATACCAATCAAGCATCGAGATTGTGGATGCTTTGGATTCTTTGATGAATAGACAAGCTACTTATTTGCAACATGATAATGTAACTGAATCTACAAGCCAAAGAGGACAAATAGTTTCTAATGTGAGGTATATGTATTTGGGGCTGGTATCGGGTATCGGTCAACTAAGATCTATAGATACTAATGCCGAGGGGCGAACCATGTTATTATCAAATTGGGATGATACTTATAGTTTTACTGGAGCGGTAAAAAACCTTACAGGAGGTTTAAATACTTTGATTGATGGAGGTATGCATTTACACAATGGTCTTCCTGGTAACACTGGAGATATAGAATCTACGATAGCGTCAGTTACCAATGGTGATGATTATAATATAGAAGAGAATATAATTCATAGTTCGGTTCAATTTGATTCACTGCTACAGGAGAACGCTCTTTATTTTAACGTTCATTCGATTGATTTTCCAAATGGTGAGATACGGTCGCAAATGAGACCATTATCTAATTACTACTATACAGCAAGTCTTAACGGAGAACATGTTATTGATGATAATAATAGTGAAGCCTTAGGTAAGTTATGTTTAGATATTTCTGGTGATCGATCAACTTATTATGGAAGTTATAGAGGATTGTCATTTCCTATTAATGATGCATCCTCAGGAAGTGCGATTGGATATAATTTTGTGTATGAAACTTTTAGTCCAACATTAAATTTGGAAGCTACGATTAATAATAGTACTTCAGGTGAATGGTTGGCAGAGAATAATATGCAAATCACTTCTCAGAATGCATTTGATGCTCTAGATAATAATCTTGCGCATCTTGCCATTGTAGATGTATTTGACAATATTGCAGTGAGAGGAAGTCTATTAGAGGAGATCAATGCGTTTCCTAATGCAAATTCCGTATCGCCTTCTACACCAAATGACACTTTGAGAATCGAAGGAACATTGACAGATGTATATACGATAACGTGGATGGATGCAGAAGATGACGAAGAGTTGATGTATAAATTTCAATTGTCTACTTCGCCGGCATTTGTAGATGTGATCTATGAGGATAATACATTAAATCAGAACGAAGCTTCCATTAGTTTCGTGCAGTTACAATCGGCTTTAGCCAACGCTGGAATTATGTCTGGCGATACAGTGGTTTTATATCAGAGAATTTATGTGACTGATGGTTCCGAAGATACTTTTGGCAATGTATCATCACTCACTGTTATTCGTGGCTTGGTAGAAGATCCTGTACTGTCGTATCGAGCGTATCTATCTGGCTACCAGCAGACAAGTCCTGTAGCGAGTAGAGGACAGGGTAGTGTTGATATCACATTGCAGGGTAATGTTTTGATAGTAGATGGATCATTCGAAGGAATGGAATCATCTATAGCAGATCAATTAAATGGTGGAGCACATATTCAAATAGGACTAGCTGGTGAAGATGGGCCAATAATGTACTCTCTAAATGTTGATTCAGGTGTGGACGAAAACTCAGGAGAAATCAATGAATCAAATAATATTTTTGATATTACGGATGAGCAGATAGAGATTATCAAACGAAGAGAAGCATACATCAGTATCTATTCAGATCGTTATTCTACTGGTGAGTTAAGAGGTCAAATCCTTCCTATTGCAGAAGATTATTATACTTCAGCTATAACTCCATCGCAGATGCTAGATGCAGAATATACATTAGATGCAGGGCAATTAGTCATGGAGGTTTACGAAGATTCGATTTGGATCAGTGGTGCCGTGCAACATGTTACTAATGAAAATGTAAACTATGCATTGTATGTTGGATTAGCTGGAGAAGAAGGCCAAAAAATCATGGATCTTACACCTGATATTGATGCTGACGGAAAGGCAGCACGATTTGTAAGTGGTGCGAATCAAATAGAAAATACACCTGGTTTATTGACACTCATCGCTAATAGAGAGGTTTATATTGCTTCATCATCTTCGGGTGAAGAGATCGCTCTGCGTGGACAGATATTGCCAGAAATAAGATCGGCATATTATGCACATTTGTCAGGACTTAAGACGGTTGCTATCAGTAATTCTTTAGCGCAAGGTAGAATTATAATGGAACTGGGTAAGACTGATGAACTAAGCTTTACAGGTCATGTTAATGGCTTAGAAAATATATTTACAGATGTAGTTTTACATCTTGGACTTCCTGGATTAGAAGGTGATATAGTGGCACCTATGACCGCTATACAAAGTATGGATCTAGTGGACTATAGTGTGATTGCACAGAACAATACGCTCACTGTTACTGATGAAATATTAGATGCAGTGATAGCAAGAGAGTTATATATACAAGTCAATACCGATGGTGATTTAGCAGGAGAAGTAAGGGGCCAGTTTATGGCATTGGCTCCAATATATGCAGAAAGTATTATTACAGGTTCTCAGATATCAGCGGATAGTAGTACGCCAGCTCACGGTATGGTAGAGTTAGAGATTCATCCACTAGAAATGAATGCTATTGGAAGTATTAGTGGCTTGCCTATGGAGATTGATGATGTAGATTACCTTAACGCTTCAGCGGCTTTGGAAGGTGACTTACTAGGTCCATTAGTATGGCAGAATCCGCAAGATGGAATTGTAACAATGTCGGTGAGTGATAACCTGAGATCATTCAATGCTAACTTCGTAGATGAAATGATTAACAATAGAGTTTCCATCAGAGTACTTTCTCCTGATAATCCATTAGGTGCGGCTCGAGGAATACTGATGCCACCTGCTCAAGGCTTGTTTGTAGCACCATTAAGTGGAGCGGCCTTGACCGAAACCACGATCAATTCTGGTGCGGGTATAGCTATGCTTGTATTGAGAAATAATACAGAAGTGAAATTTGTAGCTGGTGTAGATGGTATTCCAAATAACTCACTACGATTTAGATTTGGTAAAGGATATCCTGGAGTAGTAGATGATAATCCATTTAACTTCTTAGGGTTTCAAGTCAACGCTGATGGTAGTGTTGTGTTCAACAATAATAATATCAATAATTTTACTGAGCAGATAATAAATGATATTCGTGGAGGCTTACACCATGTGAAGATTTCAACATCAAGTAATAATAGTTTTAATGATCATGTACGTGGACAAGTAATGCCTATTGGGTATCAGAATTATCAAGGAACATTTACGGATTATCACCCACAAGGTACTACAGATAGTGATGACTTTGGTAAGGTGAAAGCAACGTTAAATGGATCTATATTATTTCTTGAAGGAAATATCTCTTTAGATGGTGCGACTGTAACTAGCGCTTGGATAGGTGTTGGAGGAGTGAATGATAATAGCGCAGCTGAGTATGCGGTGACTGTGATTGGAGAAGATCTACCGTTACAATCTATAGTAACTCTAAATGCAGAAGATATTATCAAATTAACAAACAAAGAATTACACTTAGTCGTAGCTACTGATGAGTACCCAGAGGGGGCTGCAAGGGCGCAATTGATGCCAGATATTAATTACTATCCTGCAGCAGTTTCTGTAGACAATCCTGCAGATGGCACTAATGTTACTATAGAAGGAAACTCAAATCAAACACTGACTTTCGACTGGACAGAAATAGAGTCTCCGGATCCATTGAAGTATGTGTGGATATTATCTAGAGATCAATTTTTTCAAGACATAATTTTTAAGATTGATCGAAAGAATAATAATTTTATATCATTTACATATGCTCAACTAGATACATTATTAAGAGAAGATCTTGGACTTGATCTTGGAGATAACACCACACTGTATCATCAAATATTGACAACCGATGGATCAGAAGATACCTTTGGTGATATCAAATCACTCAGCCTTACATTAGATGAATTGGTTAATGTAAATGATATTACTATACAGGGATTAGATAATGCTGTTTTGATGCCTAATCTTACATATGGTGGCGCTACATCACTTCATCTAGAACTATCTGATAAGAAGGATTTGACATTAGATGTACTTGGTATGAATGGCATGTTGATGTATCATGAAACAATTGAATCTGCGATAGGAAATCAATCCTTAGATCTTAATGTAAATAACCTTCCAGCAGGAAAGTATCAAGTCGTAATAAGTGATGCGAAAGGAGGTAAGGTTGTTCTCGATTGGATTGTATCGAAGTAGAAATTGTCATTTAATAAAAGAAGAAATAGTAAAAGTAGTGGTTAAGATGAGTGAAGAGAAGAAGAAGCGAAATGAAAATTTCTGGAGATGGTTTGCTGAACATGCAGAGGAGTTTTATGAGACGGTTAATGAGCAAGAAAATATACCGAAGGACTTTATATCTCTGGTGTCAAATAAGTTGGGGAATTTAAGAAACGGTTTTTTTATTTTGGCTGGTATGTATGATGATGACACGGCAGAATTGATCATCACTGCAGATGGTAATGTGTCCATCATTCCATTCATCGAGGAATTAGTTGCTTCGGCACCAAGTATTCCCAATTGGAAGTTTACGGCATTAAAGCCACCAACTAATAGAGATGATTTTGAAGTTGGATTTAGTCATGCTTCATTGTCAGCAGACAATTTATTTTTCACATATAAAAATCATTCGGCTTATCCTGATCTAATAGATATAGATGTAGTACATGCTGATATCACAGATGCGACAAAGCGTGTGTTTACTCAAGGTATATTTATATTTCTAGAGAATTATATTGGTGAGATGGAGTGTATAGACCTTATCGATAGTATAGATGTAAAAGCTAAGCATAAAGCGAAAGGAGATCTTGTACCTATGTCGATGCTTGCCAGTTTTCTTAAGTGGAGACATAAAGAACTCGTGGAGAAATATGACCAAGTAATAGAGAGTACGGATGATGACATTTATACAGGATACGAATCAAAAACGATTGATGGAAATACGGTTATTGCTACTATCAATACGAAATTGCTCAATTGGGAACATATCGCTGCTTATCCTTGGATAACTGTATTGACATTGAATTACGAAAATGGAAGCTATGGAATGCCTAGTGAACTAGATTATCAGTTATTAGACGATCTTGAAGAGCGCGTAAATGACTTGATGACTAAGAGCCAGTATTGTTTAAATCTAGGTAGAGAAACAGGAGAGGATAGACGCGAAATATTGTATGCGACCAAAGATTTCAGACAGGCAGTGAAAGTGATGGATGAAGTAATTGGTTTTGATAGTCCCTTTAAGATTTCATACGATGTATTTAAGGATAAGTATTGGAGAAGCTTGGAAAGATTTAGAGGAAGTGAGTAAATCTTATCGATAGGAATTATTGAGTACTATTGAATTACTTTCTACGTGTAACAGATTAATATAAAATAAAAATACCTCAACCAAACAGTTGAGGTATTTTCATTATTAGTTATGATGTATAATAGCACTTATGCTAAAAATGTATCTACATCTGTATAGGGTAAGTCAAACGCTTCACTTACAGCTTTATAGCAAATCTCACCTTTGATCATATTTAGACCAAGTTTAAGTTCTTTATTGTCTTTACAAGCTTGTTTCCATCCTTTGTTAGCTAATTGTATCGTGTACGGTAGTGTTGCATTATTAAGTGCAATAGTACTCGTATACGGTACGGCTCCTGGCATGTTAGCTACACAGTAATGTACTACATCATCGATGATGAATGTAGGGTCAGCATGTGTAGTAGGCTTACATGTTTCCACACATCCACCTTGATCTACTGCTACATCCACAATCACAGTTCCTGGTCTCATGTCTTTAAGCATGTCTCTTGTAATCAGATTTGGTGCTTTGGCTCCAGGTATGAGTACAGCTCCTACGATCAGATCATGATTTTCAATACATTTTCTGATAGTAAGCTCAGAAGAGAATAGGGTAGTTACATTAGCTGGCATAATATCCTCTAATTCTCTGAGTCTATTTAGGTTTATGTCCAGAATGGTAACATCTGCTCCAAGTCCTGCGGCCATCTTAGCTGCTTGAGTACCTACGATACCTCCACCTAAGACAAGTACTTTAGCTGGCTTTACGCCTGGTACTCCACCTAATAGTATTCCTCTACCTTTCTGTGGCTTCTCTAGATACTTAGCTCCTTGCTGTGTTGCCATGCGACCTGCTACTTCGGACATAGGTACTAATAGCGGCAGTGATCTATCTGCAGCTTCCACAGTCTCATATGCTAGACATACCGCTTTTCTACGGATCATAGCATCTGTCAATGGTCTATGTGATGCAAAGTGAAAATATGTAAATAATAACTGATCTTCCTTGATAAGGTCATATTCACTTTCGATAGGCTCCTTAACCTTTACGATCATCTCAGCCTTAGCATATATTTCTTCTATAGTCGACAGTATATGTCCACCTACGCTTTGATAATTGACGTTAGGTATACCAGATCCGAGCCCAGCTCCATCTTGTATGTATACTTCATGACCTCTTTTGGTTAATTCTAATACGCCTTCTGGTGTAAGGCCTACTCTGTTTTCATTGTTTTTTATTTCAATTGGAACTCCTATGATCATCGGATGAAAGATTAATTAAGTTAGTGATAGTTATTTGATACAAAATTACTGATTTACTTGGTATTTGGCGGTAGGTAATTGCCTAATAGTTGGATGTAATTTAAAAGGTATAATTGTACTTCGAGTTCATGTTTTGTAATGCTTAATTTTGTTAAATATAGATATCTTATTACATTAACTCAACGAATGTAAATAATGTGGAAGCACGTATTAATAATGCAATAACAAATGACGTTACCAACTACTTCCACCACCGCCACCAAAACCTCCACCGACTGAGCCACCGCCACTAAAGCCACCTCCGCCAGATCCTCCTCCTTCAGGACTTTTTACAGCAGTAAAGACTGAAGAAATTTCTTTCACATCAAAGTTTTTGGAGAAACTTCGCATAGAACTGCCGGCAATCATATTCATACCTAAACCATTATGGTAACCATACCAATTGGGCGCATAATCCACATGATTCCCAAAATACTTAAGAAAGTTAGTATCGATACCCAAAGCCACAGCATAAGGAAATATTTTATCGAAGTACTTAGGATCTTTTCTCATTAATTCAGGATAATCTGTACCATCGTGATTCTTAAGAAATTGTTCTAATCCCAATAAGTGATTTTTGATTCTAATACCTGTTTGGCTATACTTAGGTTCCATGAAGTAAATGATGAATAATGCAATGCCAATAAGTCCCAGTGCGATTCCTATGATTACCGTTTGCCATATGATAAGACTCAACGCGCACATGATTAAGAAGAATGAAGACGCTACGATTGTCTTCCAAGAATGGAAGTAGGTAACCGAGTTTTCATCATACAAGTCGCTCTTCTTTTGATCTACGGATAGTTGGTGACAAGAATTGTATAAAGGTGAAGCGATTTTATACTTCAATGCATTGAGGTAGACTACATCACCAGCTTCAAATATGCCTTCAAAAAGTGTATGTTCATAGATAGGTAATTCCTTAGGTAAGTCACCGATTTTGATAATTTGTGTGTCATCGTCTACTTTCTCAAGTTTGATGAGTCCTTCTGCTCCCCATTGAGGGATTAATGCCATTATATCTCTTGTATTCGCTTTGTGATCTATAAAATGGCCTACCTGTGCTGCTGACATGTTTTCTGGAGGATAATGTTGGAGATTAATATTGTTATTATCACTACCATTGCCGTCGATATTTCTCCAACCAAACCAAAATGCTACTATTCCAAAGATGGATACAATCCATGTCCACGGGTCTTGATTAATCGGTTTTCTGTTGCTTTGGATTTCTTGGGCAGATTCAGCTATTAAATCTGCAGGAATATAGTCATAAGGTAATTTTACTGCTATAGTAACGCCTTGATTGGCTTTGAGTGGGATAGTACCTCTACCACTTATGGTATTGCCTTGATATTGTAAGGTAGCCGTATTATCTTTTGATCCCTGATCACCGCTTAATATTCTATAGTCTTGGAAGTCTAAGTTTACATCTTTAGGCAATGTAAGACTGTAGCTGTACGATTCTATGCGAGTATCCCAACCTTCGGGTATAGCATTCCAGTATAGTTCTAGAAAGTCTTCATAAGCCGCTATATGGCCTTGGACAGTGTACTTAATTTGATAATCTTGCTCCCCTTGAAGGTATTTGCCTGCGGTACCGATTCTAATGCTCTTTTCTGAGCCCTTATTAGAGACACTTTTTTTATATCCAGGTACAGATATATTAGAGATTTTAACTTGTGTTCGTTTTCCTTGCCATGAGTAGATATAAGGTATATCTCTAATGATGCCTTGACGTTTTTCAGTGTAGTGGACCTTTATGTTTTCTGACACATCAAGACTTCCATCTTCTTGAAGCTGCATCTGCACATCATAGTTTTCTATATAGTAACCCTGTGAAAACAAGCTTACTGATGCAAATAGGAATAGGACTAGAGTTTTGAGTTTTATCGACATTTAAGAGAAATTGGTTTTGTGGTTACGGAATTACTTACATTTCCAGCATCATCGGTCAGTGTATATTGCCATACAAGTTGATTATCTGGGTAGAGAGGTGTGACTGAGCATGGAGGTATGCTATCCATTTCAGGGAAGATACAGCAAGTGTTGAGCATCTTTATAGTCATCTCTCCACTGACACCATTAGCTGCACCCGATACAGGAATTTCAGGTATCAAAAAGTTATCTGATACATTTCCAGTACGTAAGTCTATTACTTCAAGATTGAGCTTGTCTGGATTATTTTTTGAAATGCTAATGTCTCCATCTCCATCAGTAAATCCTAGGGTGACAAACAGCGTGTCTGAGTTAATCCCTTGATTAAGAGAGTCTTTGGTCATACTAATGAATGTCAGCTCTGGTACATCCGAAAAGTCAGAACTCTGGTTACATGCACTGATACTAATAGCAATTAAGAATGTGTACAATAGATTTTGAAACATTAGACTACTTTTGTGATTCAATGAAGAAATTTCACTTCGCATTACTAATATAACGCATTCTTATCACTTCAAAGATCCATATAGATAGCCGTAGAGCTGAATTACTCGACAGAATGGCCCTTGTAACTGATCAATCTTATGATCAACTCGTCTTAGATATCTACGATTATCAGAAAATGTATAATCCTGTATATGCGGAATACTTGAATAATCTAGGTGATAGGAAGGTAAATGAATCTAGCGATATTCCATATTTGCCTATATCTGGATTTAAACATCATAAGATAATCACAGGTGCTGATCTTACTGAAGTAACATATTCTAGTAGTGGAACTACAGCGACAGGTAAAAGTTTACATCATGTAAGGGATAGACAAGCCTATTTAGAACAGACTGTCAATATATTCGAATCACAATATGGTGCAGTTGCCGACTACGTTTATCTAGCATTACTACCTAGCTATTTGGAGCGTGATGGATCTTCATTGATTATATGATGCAGCATTTTATTCATTTGTCCAGGTATACAGAAAGTGATTTCTATTTGTACAATCATGACAAACTGATAGATACGCTTGAGCAATGTAAGGCCGATGGAAGACCGACTATTTTATTTGGTGTTAGTTTCGCTTTGATGGATTTTGCAGAAAAGTATACCATTGATTATCCTGAGCTCATAATCATGGAAACTGGAGGTATGAAAGGACAAAGAAAGGAATTGCCTAAGTCAGAAATGCATCGAAGATTACAGTCGTCGTTTGGTGTATCATCTATTCATTCAGAGTATGGTATGACAGAGTTGAGTTCTCAGTTGTATTCTACTGGTCTTGGAGCCTTTGATCAAAATTTGTTTTTGAGGGCTAAAATTAAAGATATAACAGATCCTCTGTCTTTAGCTCAAGAGGGAAAGCAAGGAATAGTATGTCTTACAGATCTAGCTAATATAGATAGTTGTTCATTTATTATGACCGAAGATACAGGTTACATAAATGAAATTAATCAATTAGTTTTGACTGGTCGATTAGATATGTCTGAAGCTCGAGGATGCAATTTGTTATTGACTGAGATAGGGTAGAGTAGTATTTTATACAATAATATACTATAGTTTGTGATCACAATATTGTTAAACCAAATTGATTATCATACTATGATTTTTCATTCTCTTCAGACCCTAAAATATTCATTATACTTGAGGGATCATCCAATATGTTTTTTGTCAATTGGTAATGCTCCGTTTCTTTATAATCAATTTTTTTAATGGTTCCATCTTGAAAGTATAATACCTCAGAATCAGGAATGGACATGATAATCGGAGAATGGGTTGCAATGATAAAATGTGAACCAGTCTTTTTGACTTTTTCAATGATGAGACTAAGTAAGCTCAATTGTCGAGTTGGCGAAAGTGCCGCTTCTGGTTCATCGATAAGATATAAGCCCTTGGCAGTTATCCTAGAAGTGAAAAACTTAAGAAATCCTTCTCCATGAGACATGGCTTCCATGTCTGCGGAATAGCGATCGATTAAACTATTTTTTTCTCCTTCAATAGCGCCTAGTGTAAGATTGATGTCTCCGCCGGTGAAATTCTCTTTCACTTCTTCTATTTCTTTATCTAGTTCTTTAATTTGATTTTTGAGGCTTCTTGCATATCCTATAAAATCTTCAGCACGAACAAAAAAACCGTGGCGCGTTTTTTCATGATATGATAACCGTAAGTAATTGGCTAACTCATTGGCAGCCGCTAATGATTCGTCATCTTCTAACCGAAAACTTCCAGCTAATGGAACCTCACAATATGCAGCTATGGCCTCCAGTATGGTAGATTTTCCACTTCCATTTTCTCCAACAAAAAAGCTGATGTTTTGAGTGAATTCTATTTCTTCTAGATTTTGAATCAAGGGTAGCGTAAAGGGGAATTGATCTTTCTTGTCTTCTGGGAAATTGCGTAACCTAAAACTAGAAAGAATCATATTACTGTGGTTTGTTTTGATTGTTTATTTGAATCTGAACTTCAATATAAATATAAGTAAATTGCTTTGACTAATTTTTTTTGACCTAAAATACATGCACGATAAGTGCTAAGTCGCTGATAGTTAGGTGTTTGGTTTTGGTTAGTTGAAGTTTAGCGTATTTTCAGTAGAGTAGTAACGTTTATGAGTATTGAAACTTTGGTTCTAGAATAGCAATTTATCTAGCTTTTTAGATGTTATGATTATCTATTAAAGTTGAGTTTGTTTTGCTCCATATGTCATTTGGCGTTCAGTTAGATATTCATTAAATTAAGTCCCATCTTGAAAAAGAACATCAACTAGTAATCGCTCACGACTGTACTTAGGAATGTAAGCCTATCATATTAGCATTTATTCCATATCTTCGCCATCTTATTTAATCATACTAGATAAATACATGTCAGTAATAGTATCTAATCTTACTAAAGTCTTTGGTAGCCAACGTGCTGTTAATGATCTCAGCTTTGAAGCTAAGCCAGGAGAGATACTTGGTTTTCTTGGGCCTAATGGTGCTGGTAAGTCTACTACGATGAAGATGATCACGACTTACTTGCAACCTACTTCTGGTACCGCTAGTGTTTGTGGTCATGATATCATCAAAAATCAAATGGATGTAAGGCGTCATATAGGATATCTACCTGAACACAATCCACTATATAAGGATATGTATATCAAGGAGTATCTAGAGTTTGTGGCTAGAATACATAAAGTTGATAACGCCAAAGTAAGGATCGGCGAATTGATAGAAACTACGGGTTTGCAAAAGGAGCAGCATAAGTTGATATCTTCGATCTCAAAAGGATATCGACAGAGAGTAGGTTTGGCACAAGCTTTATTACATGATCCAGATGTCATTATATTGGATGAGCCGACTTCAGGACTAGATATGAATCAGCTCATCGAGATCAGAGCATTAATCAAAAAATTAGGCGAGACTAAGACGGTGATATTTTCTACCCATATTATGCAAGAGGTACAGGCGCTATGTGATCGAGTGATAATAATAAATGAAGGAAAGCTAGTAGCGGATGACCCTATAGGAAGATTGCAAAACAGGCTTAAAGGAGAAGATATAATACATTTAGAATTGGACAAGAAGTATGATGTCAGTACGCTTGAATCCATAAATGGAGTATCGACGATTAATCGTATTTCAGATACGCAGTATACCGTGGTTGCTGACAATGCTACAGATGTACGAGCGGATATCTTTAATGCAGCTATTAATCATAATTGGGTAATACTAGAAATGAGAAGAGAACAAAAGAATGTTGAATACATATTCCAGCAATTGACCAAAAAGCAAACTGCCGATGTATAGTATTTATAGAAAAGAGATAAGTAGCTTTTTAAGCTCCTTGATTGCTTATATAGTGATCATTGTATTTTTGATGATGGTGGGTCTATTTATGTGGGTGATACCTGACACTAGTGTATTGTCATATAACTATGCCACACTAGATCAATTGTTTACATTGGCCCCTTTAGTGTTTCTGTTTTTGATTCCAGCGACTACTATGCGATCATTTGCAGAGGAAAGACAGACAGGCACCATAGAGTTTCTATCTACAAAGCCGATTTCTGATCTTGAGATAGTGGGTGCTAAGTTTTTAGCTAACCTTACATTGGTGCTATTTGCATTACTACCTACGGCTATTTATTATTACTCTGTATATAAGCTAGGATATCCTGAAGGTAATTTGGATAGTGGTGGTATTATGGGATCTTATATAGGTCTATTTTTCTTAGCTGCAGTCTTTGTTGCTATTGGTGTGTTTTCATCTAGTGTAACTAATAATCAGATCGTGTCTTTCATTTTAGCAGCATTTCTATGCTTTATATGCTATTTCGCGTTTGGCTTCTTGAGTAACCTACCCATATTTGTAGGTTCATTGGATTATACCATTCAGAAAATGGGAATATCGTATCATTATGCGGCTCTGAGTAAAGGAGTGATAGACTCTAGATCTGTGGTATACTTTATAACAGTAATTATCTTTTTTATAGTACTTACGATGTACAGTCTAAAGCAGAGAAGAGGATGAAAAACGTAGAGAATTATATCAAATTGATTATAGTTGCTGCTATACTTATAGTGGTCAATATCATATCAGGATATGTACACGGTTACATAGACCTGACAGAAGAGAAGCGATTTACGCTAGCGGAGTCCACCACCAACCTCTTATATGACGTGGAGGATCGTATCATTATCAAAGTGTTACTAGAGGGTAAGTTTCCTGCCAGTTTCAAAAGGCTACAGCAAGCCACGAGAGAGATGGTTGATGAATTTAGAGATGAAAACTCTGTGATTGAGTATATCTTTGAAGATCCTACAGATGGTGATATGGATGAGGTCAATGGTAGAATTAGATCTTTGGCTGAATTGGGTATCGTCGGTCGATCATTGACCTATTTTGAAGGCAAAGAGAAAGTACAGAAATTGGTCTTTCCGTATGCCATTGTGCAATATGGAAATAGAGAAGTCATAGTAAACTTGTTAGAGACAGCTAGTGGTCCAGAAGATGAAGAGACTATGCTCAATAAGTCGGTGTCTTTATTAGAATATAAATTGGCTAATGCTATCCAGAAGATTACGGCAAGGAAGCAGGGGAATATTGTATTTACTACTGGACAAGGAGAGCTAGAGCCGAAATATAGGGCAAGTCTTAAAAATGAATTAAGTAGATTTTATAATGTAGGTGACCTACCATTAGATAGCATTACGTCGATAGGAAAAGAAGCGGACCTAGTAATAGTGGCACGACCGACAAAAGAGTTTACACTTAAAAATCAATTTAAGTTAGATCAATATGTGATGAATGGTGGTAAAATCATTTGGCTCATAGATAAAATGGATGCGCACTTGGATAGTATCCAGAAGTATAAGTTTTACATTCCTCAAGAATATCCATTAGGCTTAGATGATATGTGGTTTAAATATGGTGCAAGGATACAACCTAACCTTGTGCTAGATATGCAATCTACGGCTATTCCTCAGGTGATAGGACAGTCAGGCGGAAGACCTCAGACACAATTATTTCCTTGGTTTTATCATCCTTTAGTAGCTCCTGCCTCTACACATCCTATTGTCAAGAATTTGGATAGAGTCAATATGTATTGGCCGAGTACGATAGATACAATCCAAACTAAAACTCATGTACAAAAGACTGTTTTACTAGCTAGTTCGCAATATAGTAGGTATCAAGTCAATCCAGTAAGGTTAAATTTTGAGATTCTTAAAGTCGAACCCACCGCCGCACAATTTAATAAAGGTCGACAACCAGTAGCTGTGATGCTTGAAGGACAATTCCCTTCCTTATTTGAAAATAGAGTAGACGAGTCTTTTAGACAATCGTTAGAATCTATCAATCAGCCGTTTAAAGCGATAAGCGTACCTACGAAGCAACTAATAGTTTCTGATTCTGATTTTGCCGCCAACTGGTTCAATGAGCGCACACAAGAATCGTATCCAATGGGATATAATCCTTACCTGCCTCAAGGGCAAAACAACTTTCAAGGAAATCAAGACTTTATGGTTAATACTATCGAGTATATGATATCAGAAGGAGGAGTATTAGAAGCTCGTAATAGAGAAGTGAAATTAAGACTACTTAATGGCCCAAAAGTCCGCGAGGAGCAGACTATGTGGCAGCTAATCAATGTAGGAGTACCGTTATTGTTTATAGTTCTCTTTGGCTTGTTATATAACTATTTCCGAAGAAGAAAATATAGTAAATAGAATAGAGATTCGATTAACTTGGATTAATCAACTAACCTCAACCGTTTAAAAAGTAATAGATGAAAAATACTTTAGGCTTACTTATTGGTCTAGTTTTATTAGGTGGAATAGCATACTATCTTATGAAATCCAATACTGAAACAAATAATACGCTCAATAGCACTGGAGTAAAATTTACCATAGATAAAGAAGAGGTAGATCGCATACTCATTACGCGAAATGCGAATAACAATTTAGATTTTACAAGAGAGGGTGATCGCTGGAGGATCAATGGCAAATTCTACGCTAATCCACATACTATGAGTCATTTACTCAATACTATGTCGAAGATAGATATGATCTATATACCATATAAGACTCATTACGCGACTATCGTTAGTGATATGGAAAAAATTGGAATTCATGTAGAGGCATTTGATAAGTCAGGTGAAAAGATCAAAGGGTATAGGATTGGTGCTAACTCGATACAGAATGATGCTACGTACTTTATGCTGGATGGAGACGATCAGCCATATGCCATGAATATTAAAGGATTTGATGGTACTATCAGAGATAGATTTAACTATCATATCGAAAACTGGAAAGACAAAACGATCTTTGATAATGAAGCGAGTGAAATTAGCACAGTTAAAGTTGGCTTTCCGAAACGACCAAGTGCCTCTTTTGTGTTGACACAAGAGGAAGGACAATACCAACTTACTCCAGGTGATAAATTGACACCTGCAATTAATAGACCGCTGAACAAAGCAAAAGTTGAGGCTTATCTTCATTCATTTAAGAATGTGATAGCAGAAGGATACGATAATAGGAATGTAAAAAAGGATAGTATTATTAATTTAATGCATTTTGTGACATTCGATGTATCGCTAAAAGATGGATCTCAGATGAAGTATAGAATGATACCGTTTAGAGATGTATTGGATCCAGATGTCAATATAGCTGATGTGAAAGACCTCGAGCAAGTAGATCGTTATTTTGTGACTAATGAGTTGACGGGTGATTTTCTGGTGCTTCAGCAACGTTTATTCAAAGATCTTTTACGACCTTACGACTACTTTTATTAACGAATTACCTAATTCAACTTATAATTATAGAATTTGAGAATAGCTAGATATACCATATTTATTACTATTGCTGTGTTGGCGATTGTGCTTTCGTCAGCACACACAGATAAACCAATATGGGGTTTCTATGGCCATAAAAAGATCAATAGAATGGCAGTATTTGCGCTGCCTCAGGAGATGATCGGATTCTATAAAAAGAATATTGAATACATCACTGAGCATGCTGTGGATCCTGATAAGAGGAGGTATGCTACGAAGCATGAAGCTGTAAGGCATTATATAGATATTGACCATTGGGGTAAGATTCCTTTTCCTGAGGTGCCAAGAAAATTTGATGAAGCTCTAGTTAAATACGGTCAATTACAATTGATAGACTTAGTAGCATTAGATACTACTAATCTTATAATAAAGAGGATAGAAGACGAAGAGAATAGGTTCGACCCATCGATCGATATATTGAATGGAGACGAAGTTTGGTTCTCTATGAAAGAGGTGGCATTTCAAAATTTCTTTAAAGCACACTTTAGAACACAATATTACGAAGAAGAGTGGATTGTAGAAGGGCAAGTATTTGATGATATATTTGAAACCAACAAATTTGAATCAGGTAACAAAGTCCTTCGTTTTGTGGATCAGTTTAGTCATCAAGGAATATTGCCGTATCATTTAGAATCTATGTTTTTTCAATTGCGGAAGGCATTTATAGATGAAGATGCGCAGAAAGTACTTCGCTTGTCAGCTGACTATGGCCATT
>CALKJD010000084.1 GCA_937995755.1 uncultured Saprospiraceae bacterium
TAATAGCAGACTTCATAAGTCCTTTGGTATCATATGGATCTACACAAGAGATCACTTTGAGTCCTGGACAGTTAGCCAACCATGCCTCAAAAGTCTGAGAGTGCTGCTGAGCCAATTGACCTGCTGCTCCTGATGGACCTCTAAATACGATAGGGCAACCAAACTCACCATTAGACTGAGTCAAAGTCTTTGCTGCATTATTGATGATCTGATCAAATGCTAATACGGCAAAATTCCATGTCATAAATTCTACGATTGGCTTAAGACCGTTCATAGCTGCTCCGACACCGATACCAGCGAATCCAAGTTCTGCAATAGGTGTATCGATGACACGCTTAGGACCAAACTCGTCTAGCATACCCTTAGATACTTTGTATGCACCATTATACTGTGCTACTTCCTCTCCCATCAGAAAGACTGATTCATCTCTTCTCATCTCCTCTGACATCGCTTCTCCGATCGCCTCTCTAAGTGTTATTATTCTTGACATCTTATTGTTTTATGCTTTAGGGGCGCAAAATTAATATTTTTAAACTAATCTATTGTCCGTAAAAGCAGTTATATCGTCAATTCAACACATAGTCCTTCTTATACTTAAGCTGATAGTCCACTATAAGTTCGATAGATTGTCCTGGAGTGAGCTGCAAATCCCATTCTACAATGCCTGTATCCTCGTTCATGATTCCTTCTGACAACGCATTAACAGTAACCTCTAAAACTTCATCCTGAGATACTGGAAGTGCTTCAGCTACAGTGACTTGTACAGATACAGCCTTATTATTCGTGATATTTATCTTAAATCGCTTCTCTTCGACCACTTTGCGTTTTAGAAAGGTCTTTTTATTGAAATCTTTTAATTCCTCCCTAGTTACATGTAATGCCTCATCTGAACCAATGTCTAACCATAGTGTATCGCTACTTCCTCCCATATTAAGCTTAGTCACACCACCAAAGAATCCATCTACGAAGATATTGGCGTTGCCTGTGAATAAATCATAAGATTGCCATTGATCTATTCCTACCTTACAATATGCTATGGGCTCCATCGCTGGTGCTACATAATATTTGCGCAGATAATCCATATCATGATTAGCTACCATCACATCATAAGGTTGACCATCACTTGGAATAGTATATGGATCTTCTAGCGCTATAGTCACCTGATTATACGAACGTTGTGCATTGGATGAAACTGCTTGCCTATTATTTATTGCAGCAGCTCTAGTACTGACACCATCTACATAGTAAACGCTTCCTACGGCATTTGATATTTTATTTTTCATTACAGTACGAGAAGGCCTAGATACACTTCTTATATCATCCGAAATCACGGTGGCACCACTAGATGTTTGATCGAATTCTATCAATGGGTTTTTATATTCCGTAATAACGATTTCATCTGCCTGTACACCTTCAGCAATGGACACTTTCATATATTGACTATTGGAGACTTGCGCAGTTAGTGGTGTATACCCGACATACGAAAATACCAACGCTTGTTCATCAGGATTATATATTTTAAACACACCATCTAGATTCGTTTCTACCCCTCTGCGAGTATTTGCGACCGCAACGGTACCAAATAGTATCGGTTCACCTGTCGTAGCATCTATCAGAATCCCTTCGCTATATTCATTTTTGGATTTTCCTTTAACTTCTTTGACCGATTGCCATTTAGGAATCAATGATGGTGCTGTATTTCTTCTAATTGGGCTCTTGTTACTGAGAGAAACATTTACATCTTTCCAATCTTCTCCTGTCGACTGCGTGATATACGCTTTATGTTGGAGCTTAGAATCTTCATAAGCAATACGAGCGTCATAGAAGCTGTACCATGATGCATTATTTATATAATAAGAAATAGATATTTTCCCTCCACGATTCTCAGTATTCTTAATCTTTGCTTTTACTTGGGTGAAATACTCTCCTGTTTCCGATAAGTTATTTATCTCCGTATTGTTAGCAGTTATCTTATTATTCAATGCTCGAATGCCTCTTTGGTAATCGAGCTCTAGTAGATAGATTTCTTTAAGTCTTGTCTTGTATAACGCAGCTGCATCTTTTACTTTAGCTACATTATCGCCATCGTCACTACTAAAATTGTCATGTTTCAATATTAGATTTTTCTCATCGGACAATGCTTGAGTTAACTTTTGGATATATTGAATAGAATCTCTGAGTACAGCATTATGATCATAAAACGGCAACAACTCCGCTTGATCTATTTCCTTGTATGTAAGTTGCTTATTAGTAACGCTAATAATCTCAAAATGATCATCTACACTCACCTGTATGGTAGGCTTTGACAGATCATGTGGCAAAGAATCGAAGAGGATATAGCTTACTCCTGAGAATGCTCCCAAATTTATTTCTCTATGGATAGTCGCACCTTGCTCAAACACAGTCACTGCTGTAATTATAGATGGCAACTTAATTTCCTGAGCAAATATGGGATTGGATAATAATGCTAATAACGTAATAGTAAACAGACATCGCATAACTGTGAAATTTTAGGGTGAGTAAAATACATTCACAGTAGAGATGGAGAAAGAGTAGAAATTACACAATTGAATTTGAATACCTAAAAATCTGTATGTCGATTTTTACTAAAATATTTCACTTACTCATTTGATCGTATGGGAAGGAATAGTCAAATGAATGCCTTAGATAGGTATCCTATATTCCATCAACAATTACTAAATAAACAAACTAGCCTTCCAGCCCTTTGAACATTTGATTTTTAGCAAACTGAATCATATCAAAATAATCTTTTTCTAAATCTGGAATACTATCTGCACCCATAATCTCTAGTAGTCTAGAATTATCAAAATAATATTCATCTTCCATTAGATATGTTCCAAACGAAGGAGCGACTTTCATCTGATACATGGCCTCTACTTCATTACGAGGTGGATGAGGCTCTGATACGAAAGTGTAATTAGTATATCCGACTACATCCATTAGCATAGCCGTATATTTAGTCCCAAGGCCTTTGGCTGGAATAATATTAAGTTCGGGTACATCAGACATACTATAAACTTTGGCAATAGTCTTGGCTACATAATCTACAGAAATCATATGCATGTGCACATTAGGATGTACTACAATATTGATAGGGACATCTACTCGCTGTGCTAGCAGCTTGTAAAAGAATCCTGCGAAGGCATAAATTACATTATACTTAGGTACATAAAATTTAGGTTCATCCATCAATCTTCCTAATACTACTCCAGGCCTCAATATCTGTAAATCGATATTATACCCTTTACATAGTTCAGCCAATTTGCGTTCAGTTTTTTGCTTTATCTCTTCATAAGGATTACGGAAAGTAAAATCATTCATCTGACTGTATGCATCAGGTAAAGTACCCTGTCGCACTCCAGATGAGTATACGGTACTGATGTATGTATAGCGTGTGATAAATGCCTTACATGCTTCTAATAAATTGAGAGATCCCTCATAGTTAGTCGCTAGATTAAGATTGTAAGCTTTTTCTGTTGATCTAAGATCTGTAGTCGCAGCCACATGTATTACTTGGCAATTTTCAAGCTTCTTATACACCTCAAGCTGATTGGATAGCTCTTTACTTTCAAAGCTAATATCTACGACTTCAACATACTCCATCAATTGCTCTAATGAATATTTAGCAATAAACTCAGGAAGGTGTTCATGAGTGATAAATCTCTTTATTCTATCCTCTGCGGACACTTCATTTCTGCCTCTAACGAGAAGTATAATTTTGCCTGAGCATCGACCTGCAAGCCTTTCCTCTAACAATTCATATAAGACATGAGATCCTACTATGCCAGTACTTCCTGTAAGTATTACGTTGCGATTAGGTATAGTCATAAGAGGTATAAGATATACTATGTTACAAAATGGACGCAAATGTAATCTTATAATCCTAATTAGAGACTGTACCTAGCAAAACGAAAAAGGGACCTCTTTTAAAGGTCCCTTCGACAATTCAATTATTCACAAAACATTTGTCTTTGTGCTTCAACCCTTGTTGGTATCACACTAATATTTCATATGTCAACTTAATAAAGCAATACACTGTATTAAAAAGACTATCATTTATTTCACCATTATCATTTTCTTGACGATAGTACGCTCAGCTGTTTCTAACTGATAGTAGTATAATCCATCTGATGATAATTGATCTCTAGTTACTTCTACAGTATTCACTCCGGCAGTGAATGCTCTAGTCATATTCATCATTACTCTACCACTTGCATCTAATACTGTGATAGTAGCTGACTGATCAGCAGGTAATGTAAATCTGATATTAGTAACATCTGAGAATGGATTAGGTGTAGTAGTCAATACTACATGTCCATTATTCTGATTTCTGTATTCATCTCTAATATCAAGTGTAACTGACACTGTATTATGAGAAAGGTCATATGCTTCTGCAGCTAGCACTTCAGAGTTGATCTCTAAGTTACCATCTACTGATGCATCTGTGAGAGCGATGAAATCTAAACTCATAAGTATATCATCGGCATTAAGTTCGAGACCTAATACGTCATCATAACTAATCGTAATGATTCCTCTTTCTGCTTGTGTAGCATTAATATGCGAAGTTGATATAGACGCTTGATCTGCAGTAATACCATTGAATGATAATACCGTAGCATCAAAGTTTATTGTCATCTGCATACCTTCTATATCCATACCTGACTCTACTATCACTGGTAAGCTTACAGCTGATCCAGAAGTAAATTCTGTATTGACAATTGATAACGATAGTCCAGATGATCTCACTTCTGATTCTGCCTCGTCGTAAAGATTAGTAGCCGTACCATTTACATCACCTATTTTGATACCATAGAAATTCATTTCATCCGTATCTACAAATAATTGCTCAAGTTCAATTTCCGTTGGATAAGTCCAAGGGTAAGCAGGATCTTCAAATTCGAAATTTGTTGGTATAAACTTCCATGAAGTATTATTAGTGAACTCTTCTCTAACTCCTAGAATCACTTTACGTAATTCTACGATATCAGCTCCAGAGATATTACTACTTCCGTTTACATCTGCTGCTATCAATTTGTGAGCACCTTCTAGATCTTGTAGACCTAATATGTGTCTTTGTACAAGTACTAGATCCAATGTAGATACGCCATTAGAGTGTGATCCACTAGATGTAGGCTGTACCATATAACCATCTAAGAATGGTAACTCAGCAAACTCGTAAGTTCCTTCATCATCAGTAACTGCGTGATTCATTTCTTCTTCATTTTCCATTGCGAAGATATCTACATCTACTGCATTGATTCCAACTAGATCATCATTTACGATCTGTCCTTGTATTCTACCTGCAATATTTCCTTGATTAGTACATGCGTCGTTGTTAGGACTATCTTGTAAGATTAATGTTACTTCACAGAAATCACTATTCCCACTTTTATCGATTGCATACATGTTTAAAGTAATCTCTGCAGCCATACCATTTGGTATATCACCGCAATCAAAACTTAGAGCGGTCTGAGATCCACTTGCATTGAACGAATAAGTAAGATCTTCACCATCACAGAAATCTGTACTCTTTAGGTTGAAATCACTTGCCCATACTTCAGTAGTGCCATCTGGATCAAGTACCCAAACTACTTCACCTAGACAAACTGGTGTTGGTGCTTTACCATCTCTAACAGTTACGATAGAAGAACAACTTCTTTCATTATCACATTGATCCACTACAGTGAATACTACTTTGTG
>CALKJD010000085.1 GCA_937995755.1 uncultured Saprospiraceae bacterium
TTCTTTTTAGCTTCATTATTAAGCTACATTATATTTTCTGATACTAGGGAAAATAGATTCTATCTTTTAGCCTTTTTGTTTTTTATATTATCCTGCCTTTCAAAGGCGATGGCCGTTTCATTAGTACCAATATTACTGATAGTTGATTATATTAGAAATGAAACGTTTCACTTAAAAGATGTAATTAATAAAATACCATTTTTTATCATTGCCTTGTTATTTGGTGGTATTGCCTTAAATATTCAATCAGGAGGAGACTTTGGTGGCTTGCTAGAAATCGTCGCCAATGAAAAAGCTTTAGCCAATAATGCCACAGTCACATTTTGGGAAAGATTGAGTTATGGCTCTTACAGTTTGATGTTCTATATTGTCAAGTTCTTTTGGCCATCAGATTTAGCTGCTTTTCATCCGTATGATGATATTATATCTGGACCATATTTTATGCACTCACCGATTGTATTTTTGGGAATATTTGTTCTGTCAATATTGTTTTACCGTAAGAGTAAAGAACTCTTATTTGGATTGATATTTTTTATGTGTACTATATTTTTGGTGCTACAGTTTTTGCCAGTGGGTGCAGCATTAGTTGCAGAGAGATATAGCTATTTGCCTTATGTAGGATTGGCCCTTATGCTTGGTAAAGGCTTACAATATATCTATGATCGTTATTCTAAAAGTGGGGTTGTGGTATTGTTGGTTTTGAATACGGTGGCTATGAGTTTACTTACAAGGCAGCAATCAGATGTATGGCAAAATCAAGTGTCACTTTTTAGTCAAGTGGTAGATCATTATCCAGAGAATGCAGCATCACGTCATTACTTAGCTACGGGTTATTGGGAGCAAGGAGAATATGATAAATCCATCCGACATTTAAAATATGCAATAGATACATTATACTCCCTCACTGATACTAATTTTGAATTGCTTGCGAGTGCATATGCAGAAAAAAATGATACTAGAAAGGCCATTGCTTATTATAATGAAGCCGTCAATATTAATCCTAATAATGTAGTAGCTAGGTATCACCGCGCCTTATTATTAGTCGATACAAATCCAACTCAAGTTATCAAAGACCTGACGATGTGTGAGCAGTCAGACAATATATATGTAACTCAGTTTATCTATACTCCTCGAGGACGTGCATACGGACAGCTCGGTCAGTACGAATTAGCTATTTCTGACTTTAGAAAGGCAATAGAAATAACACCGCAAGATGTATGGAATTATTATGATTTAGGATTGACCTATGAACTTAATAATGACTTTAAGTCTGCATTAGCAATCTATGAAAATGGTCTAACTATAGATCCATATTTTGAATCTATAAAAGAAAGGAAGATAGCTATTGAAAATACTTTAAAGCAAGGCAACTAATAATGCTTGGGCAATTACAATTTTCAAGATCATAGCAATAGGGAATATCATTGTATATCCGATCTCAGGTACCATACTGTCTGATCTATCAGTCGCAAAATCTAAGATGGCTGGCTGATTAGATACTAGTCCCATCAATAGGGTAAATGGCATTTTTATAAATTTGTAACCAATGTAAATCATAGCCATAGCAGTAACCATACTGATGACAATACTTGCTATAAATACCCATAAGGCATCACTGTTAAAACTATCTACAAAGGAATGTCCAGCAGATACTCCAATACCCGCGAGAAGAAGGATTAATCCCATCTGCTGTAATGTCGTATTGGAACTGTAAGGCAAAGACCATACGATAGGCCCTGTCCTACGGAGTGCTCCTAGTACAAGTCCAACGAGTAGCGGTCCGCCGGCTAGGCCAAGTTTAAAACTAAATGCTGGCCCTAGATTGATCTCAATCGCACCCAGAATCAATCCTAATCCGATCCCTATACCAAATGTGAAAAGGTTGATTTTGCTTGAGGCTTTATATGAGTCACCAAAGTACTCAGATAGCATTTTTAAATCTTCTCTTCGAGCAACAAATCGAAGACGATCACCAAGCTCTAGTATAGTATTACCATGTACCAGCATCTCAGCATCACCTCTACGTATTCTTGTGATGATGGCATTGAATTTTTTGTCGATTTGTAGCGAAGCAATTGTTCTGCCAACTACATTTGGGTTAGATACAAATATTCGTCTTACATCAAACTGACTACGATCAAGATCTAAATCATTTTCTATTTTGCGTCCAAGATCTTCAGTAATTTTAGTTAACTCCTCAGAGCTTCCCACTACCATAATTCTATCACCAATAGAAAACTCAGTATTGTAATTGGTAAGCGTTACCGTTTCTTGTTGAGCCATACGGCCAAAAACAACTTCCCATTTATATTTTTTCATCAAGTCTCTAATCTGTATGCCTATCACATTTTCATTAGTGATTTCAACAGTGATACTTCCTAAGTTCTTATCCAAAGGGAATGTATGTCTGAGACTATGTTTTTCTTTTTGATAATCAATCTTTAGAAGCTTCTCCATAATGAGTATCACTACTATACTTCCTAGCACACCCATAGGATAAGAAAATGAATAACCTAATACAGCATCACTTAACATGGATGGATTCTGATTGTGCAGAGAGTTGATATAGTCTATCACTGCTGCTAATGCAGGTGTGTTAGTTGTACTACCAGCATATGCTCCAGTTACCATAGCCGCTGACATGTCCATCATGAAAAACAATCCTCCAGCCACAAGACCAGAAAACAATAACATAGCTACAATGAATGTGAAATCTCTTAATCCATTCTTCTTGTAAGATTTGAAGAATGCAGGACCGGATTTTAGTCCAATAGAATATACAAATAATACTAAACCAAGATTAGTAATGATGCTCGGTATAGTAAAGTCCATGTTAAGAGCACCAAATACTAAACCCGTAAATAATACGGCTGCTACGCCAAGCGAAATTCCTTTAATTCGTATATTACCTATCAGGTAGCCAATCGACGCTACAGTAAATAATAACAGTAAAGGGTTCTGCTCTAGAAGTTCATTCATACGGCAAAGTTACGTATTATAATTTTGGATTATAGGTGTTTAATAGGTTACATTAATGTGAAAATAAAAACAATAAAGAAACTAACCACTATCAAATACTATCTAGATATATCAAAGTCAGATATAATTGGAGATGTGAGATGTTTATTGTATAACTATTTCTGCGACACGTTTACTTGCCCCACTATTACCAAGTAGTGCTATTAGTTCGTCGTAATCTGCTAGTATTTTTGCTCTCTTAGGTCCCATGATATCTCTAAGCGCAGGCATAAGATTATCTAGCGTGAAGTCATCTTGAAGAAATTCTGTAACCACAGGCTTATTCATAATTAGATTGACTAGCGACATATATTCTAGATCAACAAGTCGTCTAGCAATCTGATAACTTACATTACTAGTCTTGTAACAAACCACTTGCGGTACTTTAAATAATGCAGTTTCTAAAGTTGCCGTACCAGAGCTTACTAATGCTGCATCTGCTATATTGAGAATATTATAGGTGTCAGCAATAATGTATTGTATGTTTCTATTCTTTACTTTCTTTAGCGCTTCAGCATATACTTTTTGCGGTACATGCTTAGTACAGGCAAGGAGTAAATGTACTTCTTCGTCCATTTGATCTATGGCAGCACCCATAATTGGAAGTATTTTTTCTACTTCTTGTATTCTACTGCCTGGAAGTAAGGCAAGCACCTTTCCTGTTTCTATTTTATATTTTTTCTTGAATGAAGCGTCAGGTTCAAATTGTTCTATAGCGTCTAATAATGGATGTCCGACATAATGAGCTTCCATATCATATTTTTTATAGACCTCTTTTTCAAAAGGTAATATGACGATCATTTTATCTACCGTTTTTTTGAGTTTCCATCCTCGCTTTTTCTTCCAAGCCCATATAGTAGGAGAGATATAGAAAGTGACTTCATAGCCTTTTGGTTTGGCCCATTCAGCTATTCGCATATTGAATCCAGGGTAGTCGATAAGTACCAGCCTGTCAGGATTAAAAGCTTCTATATCTTTTTTACATTCTTTTATCTTTCGTAAGATTAAAGGGAGATGCTTAATGACTTCTAGGAAGCCCATAAAAGCTACATCTTTATAATGCGTAACGATATTGCTCGATATGGACTGCATAGCATCACCTCCCCAGAAACGAAATTCCGCTTCTGGATCTTGGATAAGTATTTCTCTCATCAGATTAGCACCGTGAAGATCACCAGAGGCTTCTCCAGCTATGAGGTAGTATTTCATTATCAGAGCGGACTTAGAATGTGAAGAGAGAATCTTTAAAATAATAGATCCATGATCCCATGTATATCATAATAGGAAATATCATTCCTCGCATCGTTTCATTCCACTTGTTGTTCTTGCAGATATGCATAGGTATTAATGTAGCACATATACCTAATAGAGCAAGCGTTCTTTGTCTTTTACTAGAGCCTCCAGATGAAACAAATTCCATAAGTCCGGCCTGTGTGAGTAGATCAAATATGAATTCTACTAGCAGAAATCCTAGAACAGGTGTAATAGCACCGACTATAAGGCCTGTGAAAAAATTATCTTTATCCATAGAGGTAATAGTTGTTTAATGTTTTTACTAGATCGGTTTATCATTTCATTTCTAAAATTCTAGAAATAAGTTGATCGTATGATTAGTATTGCTCTACATCGATTCCAAATATGCTAAGCCATCTATTGAAGAATAATGTGTCAAATCATGTTGTGAAGGTACGACACTTGCATAACCTTCATTGAGCCAATGAATATCTGTATCCTGATGATCTTCATCTACTATAAATTTTCCGGTAAGCCAATAGTATTCTTCCCCTCTTGGATCCTCGCCTTTTTGAAAATCTTCAACCCACATACCAGATGCTTGAGCACATACTTTGATGCCTTTTATTTCATCCGCTGGCAGCTTTGGGATATTGACATTCAGTAGCTTAGTGCCTTTTAATCCTTCTTTGAGTATGCTACTTACCACACTTCTAGCAACTTTCTGTGCACCCGTAAAATCAGCATCAAAGGCAAAGTCTAAAAGTGAAAAACCTACAGAATCAATGTTTTCAAGACTCGCCTCCATAGCTGCAGACATAGTGCCAGAGTAAAGAATATTAATAGACGCATTAGATCCATGATTGATTCCAGATACGCAAAGGTCGATAACTCGGTCTTTTAAGAGGACGTTTTTAGCGAGTTTGACACAATCTGCGGGTGTACCATCGCATTCGTAAGATACAACACCATCAAATAAGTCAACTTTTCTCATTCTCAATGGTGTCTCTAGTGTGATTGCATGTCCTTTGCCACTTTGAGGGCTATCTGGTGCAACGACTACTACTTCTCCAAACTCCTTTACGACATTTACCAAGGCTTTGATTCCTGGTGCTACGATGCCATCGTCATTAGTAACTAGTATTAGTGGTCTTTTACTCATGTCCTTTATGATATTTAGAATCTTCGATTATTACTACGCCTCAAAGGTATGATTACAGATTAAATCTTAATGATTTTCGACTTATAATCAGTAGACAAAGATTATTACAACAATATTACTATTCAACTCAACTAAAAAGCGCTTTGTAGAGTTTACTTTGCAGTCTTAAACTTATTACAACACAAAGCAACCTTTGTTATTATGCCGAAGATCGGAGTATTACTTATCAACCTTGGTACACCAGACGATCCATCTGTAAGTTCAGTTGGAAAATATTTAAAAGAGTTTTTGATGGACTTTAGAGTAATAGATAAGCCAGCTTGGCTACGTCATATATTAGTCAAAGGCCTAATCGTACCTTTCAGATCTAGAGCTTCAGCTAAGTTGTATAAGCAGCTTTGGACAGAAGAGGGTAGTCCACTTAAACATTATGGGTATAAACTTACTGAGGGAGTTCAAGAGCATTTAGGTGATGATTATCACGTGGAGCTTGCGATGAGGTATCAATCTCCAAGTATAGAGTCTGCTATTGATAAGTTGATCAAAGCTCAAGTAGATGAGTTAATAGTTTTTCCATTATTTCCACAGTATGCCTCATCTTCTACTGGGTCTGCTCATGAAGAAGTAATGCGAGTATTGAGTAAGCAATTGATTATTCCACCTGTGAGAATGGTTAATTCATATCCTACAGATGCACGTATGATTAAGATATTTGCTGATAATGGACGCAAGTTTGATGTAGAAAGTTTTGATCACGTACTATTCAGTTTTCACGGTTTACCTCAGCGCCATTTGCGCGATGCAGATGTAACGGAGTCGCATTGTATGAGAGTAGAAAATTGCTGTGCTATCCAATGTGAAGCGAATAAGCTATGTTATGGAGCGCAATGTAACCAGACAGCTCATGCGATTGCTGAAGAACTAGGACTCAAAGAGGATCAGTACAGTATAAGTTATCAGTCTAGACTAGGTAGAGACCCTTGGGTGAAACCATACACCGATAAAGTATTAGAAGAAAGGCATAAAGTGCACGGAGACAAAACGATTCTTGTGTTCTGTCCAGCCTTCGTGTCGGATTGTCTAGAGACTACCATCGAGATAAGTGTCGAATACCAAGAAGAATTTGAAGAGTTTGGTGGAGATCATGTTCAGTTAGTACCTAGTCTCAATGATAATCCAGCATGGATTAAGACTGTTGCCGAGATGGTAAAGGAAAATACTGTAATACCAGTTTAAGGACTGATTTTACGTGCAAGGTTTATCAAAAGAATGTTTTTGGAGTCGGTACGATTTCGAAGTCTATGTGAGATTTTAGAGACTACTAGTTTTTGGAGTCCATGTGTTTTCTTCGAAAGCTATTTCGACTCCGATTGCGTGTTTGTTATCCAAGAACTTGCAATGGCTTCTAATTCAATCTAGCGAGTACGGTCTTATTACCACTCACCATTTGACCCATTTCTACTTCCACTTTAGCATTTTTAGGTAAGAAGACATCTACTCGAGATCCTAATTTGATGAATCCCATGTCTTCACCTTGCTTTACTTCATCACCTTGAGATACATACCATACGATACGCCTTGCAAGAGCTCCAGCGATTTGACGGAATAGAACTTTCCCATTAGGGTTTTCTATCATTACAGTAGTTCTTTCGTTTTCTGTACTCGCTTTAGGATTCCAAGCCTTGTAGAATGCTCCAGGATGATATTTAAAGAAAGCAACTTTACCACTTATAGGGTTTCTATTCACATGCACATTTAGAGGCGACATGAATATAGATACTTGTATTCTTTCATCTTTCAATACTTCTGGTTCATGTGTGTTTTCTATCACCACTATTTTACCATCTGCAGGACAATACACGATGCTATCATCATACTTATCTATAGTCCTGGTAGGATTACGGAAAAATGAAACCAAAAACAACCATAACGCTACGAATATAAAAGTCGTAAACCAGATAATAGGAGGGAAGAAAGTATATATGAGACCATTAGCTACAAATAATACTATGGCACTTATGATGAGAGTGAAATATCCCTCTTTGTGTATTAAAGACATAAATTGATTTTCCTTGGTTATTGCATTGAATCAATCATAACCAAGCTTGGCTCGATGATTTGATTAATTTAAAAGCAAATATAGTAAAATAACAAAAGGCAGTACGAAGATAAAGCTGTCAAACCTATCTAAGAATCCTCCATGGCCTGGAAGGAATTTTCCAGAGTCTTTCACTTTGTAATATCTCTTGAGTTGTGATTCTACTAAATCGCCATATCCTCCAAATATCCAAATAATAACACCTCCTAAGAGCCAGAAAGTTAATGAGAATTCAGTTTTAAGGAAACACATCCCATAAGCCGCAAGTACAGTAAATAATCCAGCACCAAGTGTACCTTCCCAAGTTTTATTGGGTGATACGGATGGAAATAGTTTTGTTTTACCAATCTGACTGCCTACTATATACGCCATACTATCACTCATCCATATAAGTACTATGATCCCTACAGGGAGTAAGTAGTCATAAGGTGTTAGATTATTAATCAATGATATAAATAAGCCAATAGGGATACCTATATATAAGATAGATACCAGCATGCCTAATTTTTTGTGAGGGATGATGTTTTTGACGGTATAAAGGTTGACAATGTTGAGCGCAGCCCAAGCCAAAGCAATGTAGACCAATATATTATAGGTCTGAGATCCAAAATCCATGTTCCATATCACTGCTATGGGTACTAATGCACTGACTATTACCGTGGCAATATTGAGTATTTTGGACTCATTGTACACTAGTCTACCATACTCGTAGCTAGACAGTATAGCTATTAGGGTGAGTAGTATAGTGGCGGTAAGACTACTTTGTATTAATAGAGCTAATACTATTACCGAAAATATAGCTCCTGTTATCGCTCTCGTTCTAAGCACTGATGCCATTCTTGTCTGATTTTGTTTTGAGGAGTGTAAAGATAGCAATAGCTGCGACCAATGAAACTAAAGCGAGCGCCCAGTGTATTTCTGGACCTTCATTTGGATCTATATCTTTAATGTTTTCACCCGAGAAGTAGAGTGCTAGTACTTGTAACCCATTATTGAATAGATGTAATATGATGGGATACCATAGGTTTTTAGTGTAATGGTAAGTGTAGCCAAGTACCATTCCCAATAATAATCGTGCAGGAAAACCCTCGACAGACATATGGATAGCACTAAAAATGATAGATGTAATAATAATGCCTACATGTGGATTACTTAGATGTTTATTCAGTTCTTTTTGGATTACTCCTCTAAAAAGAAGCTCTTCTCCTATCGCAGGTGTAATAGCCACCACGAAAAGATTTAATAATAGATCCCATGGGCTATTCATCTCTAGCACTGAAGCTAAGGTGTCATAGCTGCTTTCATCCATGCTCTGAGCCCATGAAGGTAATTCAATAGATTGCATCAGCTGAGCACTGTAAGCAATGAGTGGGTAAATAGATATCATAAATATTGCACTCAACCCAAGCCAGCTACCTTCTAATTTACCATTTAAACTAAAGTATTTCGAAAACTTTTCTTTTGTAACTATAAGGTTAAAGAGATAAGCACTGACTGCAAACATCAGTATATTGTTAAGGCAAATTCCTATCTTAAAAGGCACCGAACTATTCATGCTTTCTATGAGACTGTTGATGTCCGCAGCCTTCATCATATCAGCCCCTCCGGCAAAAATTAATCCTGTCAATGCTATTTGACCTACGATAAATCCAGCGAGTACAAGACCTATTAATATTAATGATTTACGTAATATTGACATCGACTTCAGTTTTAGTTTTTAATATGTGGTCTTTTTAAATTACTCACATCAAATATAAATAATCTATCATGGCAGTAAGACTCAGTGTCAATCTTAATAAAGTAGCCCTAATACGTAATGCTCGAGGATCTAATCACCCTGACCTTATACAATTTGCTAAGGACTGCGAAGAATTCGGTGCTCAAGGCATAACAGTACACCCTCGTCCAGACGAAAGACATGTAAGATATAATGATCTTCAGCCCCTCAAAGATATCGTAACTACAGAATTTAATATAGAAGGAAATCCTACGCCAGAATTCATCGCACATGTTTTAGCGGTGAAGCCACACCAAGTGACTTTGGTACCTGACGCTCCGGATGCTCTTACTTCTGATGCTGGATGGGATACGATTAAGTATAATGCATTTTTAAAAGATGTCATTTCCCAGTTTAAGCAGCATGATATAAGAGTAAGCTTGTTTATTGATCCAGATAATGATCTGATTGCAGGAGCGAAAGATGTAGGAGCCGATAGAATTGAATTTTACACTGGTCCTTATGCCGATAACTATTTTGTAGATAAGGAAAAAGCCATTAAACCATTTGTCGAAGCAGCTAAATATTGCCATTCTATCAAAATGGGTATCAACGCAGGTCACGATCTTAATCTCGATAATTTGAATTATTTCTGCTCAGAGGTTCCTTACCTTCAAGAGGTGTCTATAGGACATGCCTTGATAAGCGATGCCTTATATTATGGAATTTCAAATGTGTTAGCTATGTATTTGTATCAAATCAATAAAACTCGATAAATATTTAATTTTCATCGACAGGCAGCGTATTAATTAAACTTAATGTTAAATAAATGTTGCCAGATAGATAATAATTAACTTTCTATTAGCTAAATTGGCACTCAAATATGAACTATTTACAAGTCTGACCTAGGTATTTGCAGCCGAAGAAAGACTTATTTTTTATTTAATCTAAACCAAAAAAAAGTATGAAAAAACTCTCACTACTTCTATGCATGTTGATCTTTGTGGTAGGTTCTGCCCTGGCTCAACGAGCAGTGAAGGGAACTGTCGTAGATGACACTGGTGAAGCTCTAATTGGAGCTAACGTAACTGTTCCCAACACCACTATTGGAACCATCACTGATATTGATGGTAAATTCATGTTACAAGTACCAGAAGGTACTGAAAACATCGAAGTGTCTTTTATCGGTTACACTGATCAGACACTTAACATTGTAGGCCAATCAGACCTTAACATTATCCTTTCTGAAGGATATGCTATGGACGAATTGGTAATTACAGCATTAGGTACGACTAGAAATTCTAGAAACGTAGTATATGCTAACCAATCTGTAGATTCTGAAGATTTACTATCGCAGCCTAATAAGAATGCTCTAGAAGCACTTAGAGGTAAAGTTGCGGGTGTTAAATTAACAACAGGATCTGGATCTGTAGGAGCGTCTACAAAAATTGTACTTAGAGGTGAAGGTTCACTTACAGGTAACAATAATGCACTTATCGTAATTGATGGTATCCAGATTGACAATGGTGCTTCAAGAGGTGGTGCAGGAACGGCTCAAGATGGTTATTCTGATTTCGGTAGTAGATTCAATGATTTGAATCCAAATGATATCGAATCAGTAACTGTACTTAAAGGACCTTCAGCAACATCACTTTATGGTTCACGTGGTGCATCAGGAGTTCTTCTGATTACTACTAAGAAAGGAAATAAGGATAATACTAGAATTGGTATTAACTCTTCTTTCTCTGTAGAAAATGCTTACGTTCAATTAAAGCGTCAAGATCAATTTGGTCAAGGATATGATGGATCTCACTTCGATTCTGGTGAGAACTGGTCATGGGGTCCAGCTTTTGATGGAGTTTCACGTCCTTGGACTAGTCCAGTAGATACTGATGGTGACGGTGCTTTAGAAGCATTAGTTCGTCCGTATAGCGCTGTAGAAAACCAAATTGAAGATTTCTTTGATGAAGGTAAAACTTTATCAAACAACGTATTTATGTCTGGTGGTAAAGAAGGATTTACATATTTTGCTTCTTACTCTAACTTAAATCAAGATGGTATTCTTCAAAACACTGGTTATGAAAGAAATACATTAAACTTCAAAGCAAGTGCTGAGCTTACAGATAAGCTTACTACTAACTTCGGTGTAAGTTATGCAGTGAGTGATATCAAAACTGCTCAAGAAGGGTATAGACCATTTGATGGACAAAATGCTTACGCAAACGCTGTTCAATCTCCTGTAAATATTCCTTATTCTGAAGTAAGAGATTACAACAGTCCTTTTCATGATTTAAACGGATTTTATGGATCTTATTCAATTAATCCATATTTCATCTTGAATGAATTTCAAAATGATGGTCGTTTCAATAACTTACTTGGAAACTTCGCTCTTACTTACAAGCTACGTGATAACCTTAAGTTAATTGGTACTATCGGTGTAAACAACATTGAAAGTACGCTTGAATCTAATGTGCCAATTTTTGCATATTCTGATCACTTAGTTTGGGTTGATGATTTAGCTCTAACAAGTAGAGGAGGAAGACAAGTTTCTCCTGGAAATTACTCAAAGTCTAAGAGTACGACTACAAATGTTGATGCTAAAGTATTAGTGGAATATAACCACCAAATCAATGATGATTTCACTTTAGACTTTACAGGTGGATATAATGTATTTGACAGAAGAGTAAATTCAGTTAGTGGATCTACAGTGGGTGGATTGGTTGTTCCAGGTTATTATAACTTTGATAACAGTGTTCAGACTGCAAGAACTACACAGAATAGTTCAAAGTATAGAATTATAGGTTTACTAGGTAACTTGAAATTAGGGTACCGTAACCTAGCGTTCTTAGAATACTCTGCTAGAAATGACTGGTCTTCTACTTTACCAGAAGCTAGCAATTCATTCTTCTACCAAGCAATAGGTGGATCATTGATCCTTTCAGAATTACTTGAAATGGATGATAATGGACCATTAAACTTCGCTAAACTTAGAGCAAGTATTGGTACTACAGGAAAAGATGCAGGACTATACTTGTTACAAACAGCATTTATAGGTAACCCTACTATTCAGTCTTTAACAAATCATGATATTACAACTCCTTTAAATGGTCAACCAGGATTCACAGTTAGTGATCTTATTGGTAACCCAGATCTTAAGCCTGAACTTACAACTACATATGAAGTTGGAGCGGATTTAGGATTCTTCAAGGATAGAATTAGCTTAGAATATACTTATTACCATAGTGTACACAGTGATCAAATTATCCAAATTGGTTTAGCACCATCTTCTGGATTCTCAAACACTTTCGGAAACGTTGGTGAGATGACTAACAAAGGACATGAAGTATCTCTTAACTTAAGACCAATTACAGGTCTTGTTAAAGGTTTAACATGGGATGTAAATCTACTTTGGGCAACTAACGACAACGAAGTAACTAAAGTTTCTGATGAAGTAGATGAGCTAGTTGTAGGTGGTCCGTTTACTAATGGAGCAGTTTCAGTAGTAGCAAAAGAAGGTTTACCTTTCGGAACATTTAGAAGTACTACTCCTACTTTCACTGAAGCAGGCGAAATGATCGTTGATGCTTCTGGTATTCCAATTTTATCTGATAACGAAGTATTCCATGGTTCATTCCAAGCGGATTATACTATGAGTTTCGGAACTTCAGTAGGTTACAAGGGATTTAGAGTTAATGCATTAGTTGATATGAAGAGAGGTGGTAAATTCCTTTCTGTTACTAAAAATCAATTAGAGTTCAACGGTACTGCCTTAAGTACTCTTGAGAATGGAAGAGAGCCTTTCGCTTTCCCTAATAGTGTTATCGAAGTAACAAGTGAGGAAGATGGTAGCATTTCTTATGTTCCTAACTCAGGAGATAACGAAGTACTTATCACAGCTCAAGATTTATACGCAGTAAGTGATGTTTATTTAGGTGGAGAAAGTCTACTTATCGATGCTAGTTATGTAAAGCTAAGAGAGATTGGACTTACGTATGATATCGGACGTTTATTTAAGAAAAACACTCCTTTACATTCAGCATCTCTAGGTGTATTCGCTACAAACGTGAAATTCTGGTTGCCAGAAGAAAATGTTTATTCTGATCCAGAGATTAATGGACCTAGTTTAACTGGTAATGCTACAGGAATTGAGACTTCTCAAACTCCTCCATCAAGAAGCGTTGGTGTGAAGCTTAACCTTACTTTTTAATCAATAAAGAAAACAAGATATGAAAATAATAAAAAATATATTTTGCATTGCATTAGTCTGTATGTTAGGCTCATGTACTGGAGATTTGGCTGAACTTAACGTTGATCCAAACAAGTCTCCTACTGCAAATCCAGAAGAGGTACTAACGGCCTCAATCGGATATATGAGTTATGTCGTAGACGCTCAATATAATCGTAGATCTCAACTGTGGGGTCAATATTGGACTTGGGGTCCAGGTGTAGCTATCGGAAATGTCGAAAGATATATTTCTGCTGGTAATGACTATAACAATGGTTGGGCAAGAATGTACTCTAACGCATTGAGAGATTTAAAATTCGTAGCAGAGTCAGATTCTAAGGCTCATGCAGGTGTTTCAAAAATCCTTCAAGCTTATATCTTCCAAGGATTAGTAGATCACTTTGGTGATGTACCGTTCTCTGAAGCTCTAAGTGGAGAGCCAGAAAATGGTGGAATCCTTTCTCCAAGTTATGATGATGATGCTGATATTTATGCACAACTAATTCCAATGATAGATGGCGGTTTAGATGATTTAGCTGGATTATCAGATGGGTTAGGCGCTGAAGATCTTTTATATGGAGGTGATATCACTAAGTGGACTAAATTTGCGAATTCTTTAAAATTAAGAATTCTGATGAGACAGTCTATGAATTCTGATGTTTCAGCTCAGGTTACAAGTTTAATTGCTGCAGGTAATTTTATTGAAGGACCAGCAGATGCGGCAGAAGTAGCATTTGATGGTGCAGTAGGAGATGAAAACCCAATGTATGCCTATTTTGAAAGAAGTTTAGGTAATTACTTTTTAGCTAGTAATACTAGTATGGATTACTTAAGAGAAACTAATGATCCTAGATTAGGAGCGTTCTATATACCAAACTCTTCAGGTAATTTTGTAAGTATCAAGCAAGGATCAGTAGATGACCAACCATTTACAGCTAGTCCAAGTGACTTTAGTCAAGGTTCAGCTGTCACTTATAACAATGATAACCCAGTTATCTTAATGAGTGATTGGGAAGTTTCTTTCCTTAGAGCAGAAGCTGCTGTAAGATTTGGAACTGCTGATGACGCTAATAGTTTATTCGAAAGTGCATTGACTCAAAACTTTAATTATGTAGGAGCTGTGGATACAGTTGGATTTGTTGCTTCACTTGATTTTGCTGGAAGTTCAGATGCTGATAAAGTGAAAACTATCGCTATTCAAAAATGGGTTTCTATGAATGGTCTTCAAGAAGATGAAGGTTGGATAGAAACAAGAAGATTTGACACAGATGGTAATAAGATATTCAGTGGTGTTAATGGTGTATTTGATACCCCTGCAATATCAGTGATGCCAGAAGGTACTCACCCTTCAATCTGGTTGTACCCACAATCTGAAATTAGTCTAAATCCAAACTCACCAGCTCAAAGAGACTTGATGGGAAGAGTATTTTGGGATAATTAATTTACAATCTTAAAAAATAAATAATATGAATAATATTCTTAAATTTTGTTTCATGCTTTTCCTAGGGGCCACAGTTGTGTCTTGTAGCGAAACTGACGTGGAAGAGTCAACGGTAACATTTTTACCGAAATTGACTGTAACTGGAGCTTCTGATGTAGTTCTTGATTGTGCAACTACTTCGTTTACTGATCCAGGGATCAAAGCTGAAGAAGGTGGACAAGAAATTGCTGTAGAAACTAGCGTTCAAGCTTCATATTTTGGAGATAATGTTATTGATAGTCCAGATCTTTATAACATCAACTATTCAGCTGAAAATGTTGATGGTATTCCAGGATCTGCTTTTAGAACTGTATTGATACCACCTTGTAATGGAGATTTAGTATCTAGTTTAGAAGGAATTTATACTTGTACAGTTGCACGTAATGGAGTTATTCCAAGTGCAGCGTATGAAAACGTAGAGTATATTATGGTTATCGAAATTTCTCCTGGAGTTTATCAGTTATCTGATGCTATGGGTGGATGGTACGAGTTTGGTCGTGGCCTTGGAACTGCTTATGGTTCACCAGGGATGACGGTACAAGCTAATGATATACCAGCTAATGATTTTACATTTCCAAACACTGTAATATGTAATACTTTTGATGGAGTTGTAGAAATGACTGATTTTGTTGTTGATCCTGCTAACAGACAAATAGTTTATACTACTTATTGGGAGTATGGATTTGAGTTTGTTGCTACAATGACTCAAGTAGATCTTTAAGCTATAAAGTTTAATAAATTTTATCGGAGGCTGATTAGAAATAATCAGCCTCTTTTTTTGTTTAAGGAAGTCTATTCTCAATATAAGCTGTATGTAAATTGACTATGATTTAAAGCCCCCAAAAAGTAGTATGGTATTATTTGAATGGAACTTTGACTATTGGAGTGAGTTTTAGTGAGTGGTATTGGTATGAATTCATTCACTCAACTACATATAGTTTTATATCTTTGATAAGTACGGATACTAAGTATCTACCATTATTTGTATCACTGAAAATTGAAAATCAGAAATTATGAAGTATTATTTATGTGCATACATTTTACTCTTAGTTGGATTACACTCTTCTGCAATAGCTCAAGATGGATATACTGGTGGTGGTTATGTAAATCATAATACCAATCTTATTAATGGTGATTATAGTTTTGTCGCTAGTAAGATGGATTTATCCGAAATAAAAGGGAATGCATTGTTTTGGGATGATGCCATGAAAGGCCATGTCGTTTTTAAAAATGGGAAGAAAACGAAGGACTATTTATTAAATTACGATGCACTCAATAACTTACTCGTATTCAATGATGGTGAAGCATGGCTAAGTGTAGAGCCAAGAACGATTGATTCTGTTTATCTATTTCATGATGACGAGCAATTTGTGATGCGTAATAGGAGGACAAAAGAAATTGATCCTGTACTGATGCAGTTATTGAGCAATGGTACTTATTCAGTATATAAAATGAAAGTAGGGAAATATAAACGACCAACTTATAATCCAGCATTGAATACCGGCAATAAATTTAGTGAGGTGAAATTGAAAGATGTATTTGTTGTCTGCAAAAATGGTAGATGTTTTGAATTGCCAAATAGCGTCAAAAAAATAATAAAAAGTAAAACCCTGCCTTCTAAATTAAAGAAGTATGCGGAACAAAGTGGATTCAAAAAACTTAAGAAAGAGTCTCAAGTACTTGAGTTTATAGAAGTAGTGAATCAAATTGCTGATGATAGCAACACAGATAATTAAAATAGATCTCTAGTATCGATATAGGAAGTTATAGCGATTAGAATCAATCTTGAAATAAAAATCAAGTATTACTGATTGTCTTAGTATTCCTAGCGTTTAGTTCAAACGACACTGTCATTAGAATAATGTGTGTCGTTAAAACCATAGAAACCATATAATATACGAGTTCAAAACATATTGTATATATTTGTAATATGTTCAAGTTTATAGATGATTTCATAATTTATATTGCCACACAGAAACGCTTCTCTGAACATACAATTGTGTCCTATCGCAATGACCTCAAAGCAACCGCAACTTTCATTCTAAATAGATATGAAGTAGAAGAGTTAGAAAAGATCACTTTCTTTCATATTAGATCATATATAGTAGATCTCATGAAAAATGGTATGTCCGCCAAATCGGTAAATAGGAAGATTTCCTCTTTAAGGTCATTCTACAAATACTTAATCAAAAAGTCACATGTAGATGTAAATCCTATGCTTAAGGTAGTTGCACCTAAAATTCCGAAAAGGTTACCCGATTATGTAAGCAAGACAGATATAGCTACGCTATTTGACACCTTATCATTTGGTGATACTTATAGCGAGGCACGTGACTTTATTGTATTGTTACTGCTATATAATACAGGAATGCGGAAGTCTGAATTGATAGGGCTCACTGATGGAAGTATTGATAATGCCCAGAAAAGGATTTCGGTAATAGGGAAGGGGAACAAAGAGAGAATAATACCCGTAAGTAATGATCTGTTAATCAAAATCAGAAAGTATATTCAAATTAGAAATGATGCTTTTGGAGATATTAAGTCAAATTTGCTTTTAACGGATAAAGGCAAGCCAATGTATCCTAAGCTAGTATATAACATTGTTAATAGAATCTTGGTCCGTATGGCCACTAATACTAAGAAGAGCCCGCATATCCTTCGACATACGTTTGCAACGCATATGGCGAACAATGGAGCAGAGCTTAATACTATAAAAGAGTTACTAGGACATGCAAGTCTCGCAGCAACTCAAGTATATACCCACAACTCTATTGAAAAGCTAAAGGACGTTTATAGTAGATCTCACCCCAAAGCGGAATCTTGATACAGTAGAATGAAACTATTGGTGGTAAGATTCTATTATATATTAGATAAATAAACTATCTTTCTTCAATGGATATCAATAGAAACATTTAATGTCGAGCCGTAAGAAAGCTATGATTAATATTACTAATTTAAAAAGATAAAGATATATGAGCAGACTGAATATTAATTTCGAAACTCCAGGTTTTACAGCAGATCAATCCTTATTGGATTACATATCTACTAAATTAGCGAAAGCAGAGACATATTTTGATAACATTCAATCTATAGATGTATACCTTAAGTTAGAAAATTCTGGACAAGTAAAAGATAAGCAAGTGGATCTCAAACTGAGAGTGCCAGGCAAAATATTACTCGCAAGTGGAGCAGATAAATCATTTGAAGCAGCATATGATCAAGCAGCAGGTGGTTTGAAGAAGCAAATTTTAAAATATAAAGAAAGATTAAGAGCCTCGAAATAGGTGACTTTCAAGGACTTATGAAAATAAGACGTATCTCTATTAAAAGTATTTGTAAAAAAAGATCGCAATTGTTTTTGTTTACTAATAAAACTCCTATTTTTGCATCGCTTTTCAAGAAAAGCATTAGAGTCAAAGGATTTTAGTTTTAAAAACCATTGTATTGCCGATGTAGCTCAGTTGGCCAGAGCAGCTGATTTGTAATCAGCGGGTCGGGGGTTCGAATCCCTCCATCGGCTCTCCGTTTTTACGAAAGAACAAGGAGGGGGTGCGCCACAGTTGGAGAGGTGGG
>CALKJD010000086.1 GCA_937995755.1 uncultured Saprospiraceae bacterium
CAAATGATTTTAGGGAAGATACACTCGTCACTACAGGTAGTGCAAAGCAGGAGGATTACTTTAACTACTATCCAGAAAAGAGGAAGGAAGATCAGTACGAAGGATTTGGATACGACAGAGGTCATTTAGCACCATCAGCAGATTTTAGATGGTATGGTGAAGCGGTCTCCGAAAGCTACTATTACTCTAATATGTCACCGCAAGATCCAGAGCTCAATAGAGAGAAATGGGCCGACTTAGAAGGCATGCTAAGGGCATATGTCATCAGAAACAACACACCCTTGGCGGTGATCACAGCTCCACTGCTTACTTACAATCTACCTAAGATCCAGCAATCTCCAAATGGACTCAGTATACCAGACGCGTTCATAAAGATTGCTTATGACCCAAAGAATAAAAGAACCATAGGATTCTTGATGCCCAACTATAAACTCACAAAGCCATTAGATACCTATACGGTAAGTGTAGATGACCTAGAGGTGCTGACTGGACATGATTACTTTCCCAACATAGATCAAGCCTTAGAGGCAAGTTTTGATATTGCGGATTGGTTTTCGGAGTATGACGAAGGATCAGTAAAAGCCATACCGCAAAATACATTGCCTAGAGGATATTACAATACCGTATCTGCGGCGAGCCAGATTAATCAATACAAGAAAGTAATCGTCTGTGGTAAGGTAGTGACGACAAGGAATAGCCGCAAAGGAAATGCTTGGATCAATCTAGATAGAAAATATCCTAATGATTATTTCTCTGTGATGATCTATAAAGATCAGCTCACCAATTTTACCTACGATCCAGTGAAATACCTCAAAGAGAAAGACGTATGCGTCGAAGGCGAAGTAGGAAAATTTGGAAATAAGCCAGTAATGGTAATCCGGCAACCGTTTCAGATCATGGTAGATAAATTATAGTCCTGAAAATACTTAAGAAGTATTAGAAAAGTCAATGACTTACCTCTTCAACATTATGCAGTTTGCAGAGCATTAGCCACCACTTAAGGCAATTCATACAGCGCTTTGGCTTCGCCCATGATTCTAGATACTCTACCTGGATTAATACCGATTTTTACCAAGGGTGCAGAGTCGTTCATGATGTGTCTACAGAGTATGACGTTATTATTTAGTAAGGCGTGCTTCTCTTTTTTGGTCATCGTCGTGAGACATGTAATGGGATGCATGCCTGAACGGTCTATTCGTTCTCTGATACCGTCATTGGGCGGATAATTCCATGATAGCAATTGTAAGCCTGCGCAATTGGCATAGGTAATGGCATCACCAGTAAATTTGGTGTTCGTAACTATCCAAAACGATATTTTTTTGTCTGATTGTTGCTTTAGGTCTTGTTGCTTATTGGTGATGTCTTGATACCTAGAATGGATATAGAGCGGAACCTTGACATTACATGTGTATGTAGACTTATTATGAAATTTGCACTCTTGATAAATGAGTTCTTTTTCATTTTCTGCTATTACATCTACTTCATGATTGACGCATCTTCCTGCTACGATCACACTTACTGTCGTGGTATACGCTTCTTCTTCCATCAGATGTGACACATATCTTTCAAATGGAAATCCAGAAGGCCCTAACTCGAGTATAGCATTTTTAAGTTTGTATTTAGCGGCCGTGGCTCTATGTTCTTTTCTAAGGAGAGCGAATGCCATTTTATATATTTCCTTAGTCGGTATGCCTATGTAAAGAGAGGCTTCTATTTTTTCAATTATGGCATTGACTACTTTACCAGAGGCTCCAGATTTCATCAATGATTTACGCAATTTTTTCACGTTGTAATTCACCTGTTCGCCTGACGTTTTAGTAACTTTCATAGACATATGCATTGGGTTTTTACTCTGTATTCTATTGTGTAAATAATAGTAAGGTAGTATTAAAAAGACATCACGCTCAAAAACTTCATTTCTGAATATCCGTTTTTAATACCTTGATACTCGACATGCTCGTCATAATTGGCTGATCTGTGATATTTGAAGAACTCAAATCCGATTCCCCAATTGTTCCAGATAGGGTAGTAGTATTCAATTTTGAAAACTGAGTTTCTCTCTGTGCCAGGTGTGTCACGCTGCGTATAGATCATCCAATTGTTGAAGCTCGATATAATTCTACCATATCGTTGGGTTACAAATAAGGCTTCGAGTTCGATCATATAGCCTTTGCCGTAGACATAATCTCTAAGGAATTCTCCATCATCTTCTTTAAATATTTCAATGACTTCAACTACTTCAGAATTGGCGCTACCAAACAAGATTGGACCTACTTTTACCGCTGCCAGTAAAGAAGTGTTATCAGTTTTCGCTTGCACATGGTAATCCGTAGTGATCGAAATAGCACCTACCTTAAAGATATTATTATGTATGAAATCATAATGACTAGAAACACTAAAGATGTTGTTTTTAGATTTACTGATTTTCCATAGAGGGGCATGCGACATGATATTGAAATAGTTTTTATCCAAGTCACGTATAGAGTTGATATCCAACCATGTTCTTAATATAAAATGATCAAAGGGTTGATAGTCATCGCTAGCTTCAAATAAATCACCGTAGATCATCGAGTAATTCATATGGAAATAAGATGTGGAAGGAAGGATCTTATTGGATTTAAATAATTTAGAGAATCCCATAGAAAGCTGAGACTTTACAGGAAAGCGTCGGTAATTTGTAGATTCATAAGATTGTCTGACATCTTTATTTATTAATCCATTGATCTGCCCCATCGGATCTAGGGCAGTGGCTCCTAAGTTTCTTAGAAATGAGAAATCTCTTCTTTTATGGTCTCGCAATAAATGGGATGTAAGTCTATGTGTAATCTCACCTAAATACACGCCTCCTAATGTGGTGGTGTTCCAATCAATCTCACTGGGAGGATAGGTTTCGGCGAAGTATTCCCATGTCCAACTTCCAGCCAATACGTATGGTATAGCGCCCCAGAAAGTGCTTCCATTCTTTCGTGCGGCATTGAAGAAAAGTGAGCCATGATATGGGTGTGATAACAGATTGGTTTCAAAAGCATCTCCATCGGTATCAAATCCTTTATGTAGATTATCGCGCCAGTGTTTTGGAGTCACTTTAGCCCAGTCGAGATCTCTTGCCCAAGCATCATACCTATTGATCAGGATGTTTACTGATGCAGTCTCTAAAGCAGCGACAAGTGGCCTCTTTTTAAAGTGAGGTGTATGTAGTACAACGCTGTCTATTTGTGAAAATGAAAAGACAGGAATTACTAGAATGAGAAAAAGAATTAGAATATTTCGCATTATACAAAGGTAGTAAGCGTTGTGCATATATTTTTTTGCTCTTCTGAGGTTTATGCTCGCGTATAGTTTTCGCAGGTCTACCTTATTTTCGTATACGATACTTATAGTATAATCTTACCATCATCACACAGGCGGTAATGATTCCGAAGACACCTATGAGTGATATATCTTGATAGAATGGCGGTATCTTAGCCAAGATGATGATAGAAGAGGAGATCAGCAACGCCACGATGATCATAGCGAAAGATAGATTGTAAATACTTTGACTGAGCGCATTACTAAAAGGCTGTAGACCTTTGTGCTCAAACTCTAAGTGTAACTTGCCTGCTTTGACTTTATTGATGATCTCACGGATGTCGCTCGGCATATCTTGTATAAGATAGTTCGTTTCCTCAATGGTGCGAATCAGATCTTTCTTCAGTCTCTGTGGATTGTATGTTTTGTTGATGAGACGCTGCGCATATGGTCCAATGTTCTGTATGATATCATAATTGGGATCTAGCTGTAAGCCTACGCCTTCGATGATGATGAGTGCTTTGAGGAGCAAAAGTAGATTTGCCGGTATCTTTATTTTATAATCGAAAAATAAGGAGTTGAGCGCGCGCATGATTTCATTGCCATCAATATCCTTTAAAGATATTTGAGAATATTGTCTGAGGAAGTAGATGATATCATATTCAAATTCTCGGTCTTGGTCTTTAGTGAGTCCATTCGAAAATTTCAGTATTGCTCTTTTTAGACCTTTTACATCTTTAGTGTATATGGCGAGTAGTATCTTAGCAAATGCAATCTTATCAGGTTCGCTCACACTACCAACCATACCGTAATCTATTAAAGCGATACGGCCATCTTCGAGTACAAAAATATTTCCTGGATGTGGATCGGCATGAAAAAATCCATGATCGAAGACTTGATCAAAGTATAGACTTATGCCTCTGTGGGCAAGCTCTTTTCCTGTGATATCAAATGCTGCAAGTTGGTCGAGATCTGTAATCTTATATCCCTGCACAAAATCCATACAGATTACTTTCTCAGTACAAAGCTCTTTATAAACAGAAGGAATAAATATTTTAGCATCGTCTTTAAACATATGCTGAAAATGCCTCAGATTGTTGACTTCCATTCTGAAGTTGAGCTCCTCGTTGATGCTTTGTTCAAACATTTTGAGTAACTCCCTAGGTTGGTAATCATTGTACTGAGGAAAATAGGAATCTATAATAGAAACTATATTATACAAGATGGAAATGTCAGCACCTATGATTTTACGTATGCCTGGCCGCTGAATTTTTAATGCGACTTCTTTTCCGCCTTTGAGGGTGGCCTTATGTACTTGTGCCATAGAGGCGCAGGCCACAGGTGTAGGGTCAAAATATTCTACGAGCTCATCTAATGGTCTAAGCAATTCAGAAGAGAGGGTTTTGTATATCTCGTCTGTAGGGATGACAGGTGCTTTGTCCTGTAGTTTTTCCAGTTCGTGTATGAGTCCTTCTGGTAGCAAATCAGGACGATTGCTAGCGATCTGCGCAAACTTAATGAAGGTGGTGCCCAATTCTTCACATACCATTCGAATGCGTTCGTAACGGCTGTATTGACTTACTTTTTTTCCATCACGTGTGGGTACCAAGATGTTGCTCTGAGGCCATAAGCTACTCAGTGGAGGATGAGAAAGTATATCTTCAAATCCATATTTAATGAACGTTGAAAATATTTTCTCATACCTCTTAATTTTGTATGTACTGCTTATGGTGGTGGACGATGCTTTCATTATTTTGATAAGTCAGAGATCGCTCTTTTTAAGTAACTGTAAGACTCAGAGATATCCTGAACAAAATTATCTAACTTCGTTTGAGCTGTCTCTTGGTTATTGAGCAGGGTACGAATTTTAGTTAATCTATCTGTAAACTCAGATCTCAGTACTGCTACTTTTTCAGGATTGTCTTTGTCATGTAAAGCTAAGTTTACTCTGAAGGCATCCATTTTAGCTTTGAAGTTCTCTAAGTTATTTTGCATGTCTGGACCTAGAGTAGGGTAGTTGCTTTTTACTTCATCTTCTAATTTATAGATTTTCGAAAGTAGATCATTTTTATAAGAATCATACTCTGCTACTTCTGTAGGTGTCTTTTGGTTGAGGCTTGATTCTAAATTTTCTACAGTAGTCAGAAAATTTCTTCTATTGTCCGTGTTCTCAGAAGCTATTTTATCAATCTCATTCTTTTGATTGTGAAAATATTTCGAAAGATTTTTTCTTTCTCTCTCTATACTATCTCGAGCTTCGGCTTTACCAAGGGCCATTTGTACTTGTAATTCGTCGCTCCAAGTTTTTATATGATTCGCTTGGTTTTTTACTTTGTTAATTATTGCATTTTCCATGACGGTATTGATTTTTGTATTACTAAATAGAATAGGATTTTGCTAACCTTTTTTTATTCCTTACAAATTTCAGTCATGATTTATCTTAATGATATGATCCTCGTCAGTGGCTTATCTGATTCATATCATTTACATTTTTAGTTATTATCATCAAATTTATAATTCAAATAAATATGGATATGAAAAGATTATTAATACCCACCGACTTTTCTGATAATGCTGGCGATGCATTACAATATGCCCTAAACCTTGTAAAAGGGCAACCAGTAGAATTACATATCGTACATGTGGTATCTCCAATTGCTTTGCCTGGGGATATGGTCATGGCAGCTTCTATTCCTGATAATCAAGAGCTTTTGAAAGCAGAGAAAGCGATGGAAGCTTTGGAATCATTTAGTAAATTATACTTTGGTGATACAGATCAGGCCAAGTTAAAATTGACGACTAGTGTCGAAATAGGCGGTGTAGCTGAAGCTTTGAAACTAGCTGCTGCAGAGTATGGTGCAGATGCTATTATTATGGGGAATCAAGGCGATAATCATAGCCTCATGGATAAAGTGCTAGGTACTATATCTACGGACCTCATCAATAACGCGCCTTGTCCTGTATTATTGGTGCCTAAAGGGTATGAATATAAACCTATAGATAATATTATTTTTAGTACCAATCTTAATCATTCAGATCCATACGAACTATGGAAAGCGACTAAAATATTAGGTTCTAAAGTGAAATCTATCCGTTGTCTGTATGTAACTAAAGCTAAAGCAGAGAGTGATATGGAACATCTAGAAGAGTTTGGTAAGTATATGACGGAACATAGCCCTTCTGTACAAACGATTTTCAATGTTGTAGAAGGAGATAATGTAGAATCCATAATAGCTGAATATGCAGACACCTACAATGCAGAGATGATCGTAATGCATAGAATCAAGAAGTCTCTTTGGAGTAGTCTATTTAGCATTAGTCATACTAAGCGAATGGTGTTTTGGTCTAAGGTGCCTCTTATGATACTCAACTAGAGTTTCTATATGTATAATTGACCAAGGATTATCTAATGAATTCGTCACAGGATGAAGAGATAATTTTACGGTAATGAATAATTAAAAAGAGGCTTACCATCATAATTGGTAAGCCTCTTTTATTTTATGATAGTTGGAAATAGTTTATCTCATTCTATACCCGTAAATATAATTTTACTATTTGTCTGGAAGTATGAGGAGAGGAGTATTAGTCATAAAGGCTTCTTGTTCTGTATTGCCAACTTTCAACAATCTACTGAAGAATGATTTCGGTCTTCGAATCATAATCAATAGTCCTGTCTTCTCTTTTTCTGTAAAGTTTTTTATTTCCTGAGTTACATTTTGTCCAGGTACGAGATATACTTCACCCGCTCTATCTTTGAGGAAAGCGAATAGGAAAGGGTCAAAGGGTAGCGTTTCTTTCTTTTTTTGAATATGCAAGATGTCTATTTTTACATCATTAGATTTTGCAATCTCTAATGGTACTTTAAAAGCATCTTCATGTGTCAGTTCTTGATCATCAATAGCTAATAGCATATGAGTGTTAAATTCAGCTGCTAATTCTTGAGGAACGACTAAGACTGGCGTATTACTTATAGACGCTACATTATTAGTGACACTGCCAAAAAGTATGTTCTTAATGCTATTTAGACCTTTGGTACCCATGACGATCAAGTCAATCTCATTCCTATTTGCATATTGAATGATTTCTTCTGAAGCGTGACCTTCTATGACCTCGACTATGGGAACTATGTATCCCTCTGATATAGCACTTATTCCAGCTAGCATTTGATTGAGCTTGATAGTGCTATCTACCATTTCTGGCTCTTTGCCGTATATATTAACGATGTGCAACTCCGCATCTAGTAATTTAGTATAGTAGATGGCAGTTTCTAATGCACTCATGGCATTCATAGAGTAGTCAGTTGGGCATAGTATTTTCATAAGTCGATAGATTAGAGAGTACGTACTGTGTTTTATATGTTTACCGATAATGATTTGGTTGAAAGCTATTTACTTTCGATATCGGAATACTATTCTAGAAGTAAGATATTGATGGTCTGTTTTACCCCCATGCTTTATTCTAATAATAGTATTAACGTAAATATCTATAAATGAAAACTCATAAAAGATGATCGTTATTTTCTTCTTCTATGATTTCAATCATTGAACGGCATAGCAAATCATTGTGTGTAATATAAGTGTTATCCATGATGGACAGCAGTATGCAGTATTGACTACGTCTTATTTAATTTAGTCTTATCCTTGTTGTGTTGGTTTTGGCTCACTTCTTTCATAAACCATCCTAATTCGCCATCTCCACTTGGGCCATAGGGCAAGAGCAAGGTACCTTTTGATTTATTAGGTACTCGTAAAACATATAGTATCGAAGAGTCAGATGGATTGGACATACCTTCATATCGATATTCGTCGTCTATGATAATTTCAGAAGCTTCTAGTTTACAATCATTCTCTATGTCCAATAAAAAATCATTTTCCATTTTGTAATTAGAAGTATAACCTTGTTCTGTATACAATGCAATCTTATCTAACTCGTGTTTTGAATTATTCGTCATGGTTGATTTTTTTCTGATGTAATAATCAAGTGTATGTTTAGCAAATAATGCTATAAACTCATTATCAGTAATGAATCTAAAAATCTAACTTAATGATCTTAGTCTTTGTTCGGTTTAGGAGAGATATAGTTTTTGAAGCAGAGATAACTTGTATTTATTTCTTACTTAGCTTCAAGATTCGTTAAGAAATTTCTGA
>CALKJD010000087.1 GCA_937995755.1 uncultured Saprospiraceae bacterium
TTCATTGAGATAGATCTCTGGTTCGAAGAATGAATTGACAGAGACTATATCCATTAGGCTGTCACCATTGACATCACGCGAATCTATATTGAATGCTCGCGTATGGGAAAAGACCATCTCTTTTTGTGAAAGTTGTTGTGCGATTATCGTTTGAGAACTAAGAAAGAGTGCAATTGCGAAAATAACAGGCTTCATGGCTTATTGGGTTAGGTTAGAGTTCTAATTAATTCTATACAAATTAAGAAAAATGCATTACAGATTAGACGTTAATTTTTATAATTTACATTTTTCTCGCTACTCTAAGACAACCTGTGTCAAACAAATAGATTAAAGCATATTCACGCCAATTTAATAACCTATACATTGAAAACCAGGGAAGTACACATACGACCAATTCTAATTGGCATTTATTCTAATGGCTTAATTTATGCCGAAATTATAGGTCGATTTTAAAAGTTGTGCGAAAATCATACTGTTTATCAAGGAGTTATGAAATAAACATTGAAAAAATAAGTAAACAAAGCTTGCATTATAAGAATAGGAAAATTACATTTGCAGCCGCTTAAGAAAATAGGCGTTTTTAGAAATTATTTAATTCATTATTTAAGATAATATAACTGTGGATACATTAAGTTATAAAACAATATCAGCAAATAAGCAGACGGTAACGCACGCTTGGCACATTATCGATGGCGAGAATGCTATCGTTGGTAGAGCAGCAACCCATATTGCAACAATGCTGAGAGGAAAGCACAAGCCATCATATACACCTCACGTAGATACAGGAGATTATGTGATCGTTATTAACGCTGAGAAGATGAGGTTTACTGGCGCAAAGCTAGATGATAAGCAATACATCACTTACTCAGGTTACCAAAGTGGACAGAAGAGAAAGACTGCAAAGCAAGTCTTTGACGCTAAGCCAACAATGATCATCGAAAATGCTGTAAGAGGTATGCTTCCAAAAAATAAATTGGGTAGAGCAATGATCAAAAAATTATTCGTATATGAAGGTGATCAGCACCCACACGCTGCTCAGAAGCCTGCAAAATTTGAAATATAAGATATGGAGACTATAAACGCAATCGGTAGAAGAAAAGCATCAGTAGCGAGAGTATACCTTACTAAAGGTGATGGAAACATCGTAATTAACGGTAAGGAACTAAGTAACTACTTCCCAATGCAAAACATCCAGAATAGTGTTACAGAACCACTAACGATATCTGAAGTAGAAAAAGAATACGACATCAAAATCAATGTGTCAGGAGGAGGATTCAAAGGTCAGGCAGAAGCTATTAGACTAGGAATCTCAAGAGCACTTGTAAAGATTGACGAAGAAAATAAACCAGCACTCAAAGCGAAGAAATTCCTTACTAGAGATGCAAGAGAAGTAGAAAGAAAGAAATATGGTAAACCAAAGGCAAGAAAGAGCTTCCAGTTCTCAAAGCGTTAGAATTACTATTACCATTATTTTTTATTAAAAATTTCAACAGGAATAACAATGAAATTACCATCATATAACGAACTACTGGAAGCTGGAGTACACTACGGACACCTCAAGAGAAAGTGGAATCCAAAAATGCTTCCTTATATCTTCATGGAGAGAAAAGGTATCCATATCATTGACCTCAACAGAACATCTGAGCGTCTTGAAGCAACTGGTGCTGCTATGAAGCAAATCGCTAAGTCAGGAAGAAAAATCCTTTTCGTAGCAACTAAAAAACAAGCAAAAGATATCGTAGCTAACGCAGCGAAAGAAGTCAATATGCCATACGTAACCGAAAGATGGTTAGGTGGAATGATGACTAACTTCCAAACAATACGTAAGTCTATCAAAAAGATGAACTCTATTGATGCAATGTTAGCAGACGGTTCTCTAAGTTCTATTACTAAGAAGGAGCGATTAACTCTTACTAGAGAGCGTAATAAGCTAGAAAAAGTACTTGGAGGTATCGCTAATATCAATAGATTACCAACAGCAGTATTTGTAATCGATATCACTCACGAGCATATCGCAATCAAAGAAGCTAAGAAATTAGGAATGAAAACATTTGCAGTGGTAGATACTAACTCTAACCCTAATGATGTAGATTTCCCTATTCCTGGTAACGATGATGCATCTAAATCAGTAAAACTTATTTGTGATTACCTAGTAGGTAAAATCAAAGAAGGTTACTCTGAAAAAGGAGTTGAAAAAGAAGCAGCAGACAAAGAAGCAGCAGCATCAAAAGCAGCGGCGGATAAAGCAGCAGCAGATAAGGCAGCAGCGGCGAAAGCAGCAGCAGCTGAAAAAGCAGCAGCGACTCCTGAAGCTCCAGCAACTGATGCACCTGCAGCTGAGTAATCAGACGCAATAGCGACCAATTTTTTTGTAGATATCAATTAATACTAATGGTATCTATGTTATTAACAATTTTTACAAACACTATTAATACAAATATATATGAGCGCAATATCAGCTAAGGACGTTAAAAAATTAAGAGACGTCACAGGTGCAGGTATGATGGACTGTAAAAAAGCACTTGTAGAGTCTAATGGAGACATGGACGGTGCTATCGAATTTCTAAGAAAGAAAGGTCAGAAACTTTCTGATAAGAGAGCGGATAGAGACGCAAAAGAAGGTTGTGTACTCGCTAAGGTATCTGCAGATGGTAGCAAAGGTGTAGTAGTAAGACTAAGTTGTGAAACTGATTTCGTTTCTAAGAATGACGATTTCGTAGCTATGACTGATAAGATCACTCAATTAGCTTTAGATACATTCCCAGCAGATAAAGAAGCATTACTTGATCAAGATTTCGGAGGTATTACTCTTAGAGATAAGATTATCGAGCAAGTAGGTGTAATTGGTGAGAAAGTAGAAGTTGCAGATTACCAAAAACTAGAAGCTCCACAAGTAGTATCTTATATACACATGGGAAATAAAGCTGGTGTAATACTAGGTTTATCTCAAGCGGGTGTAGATGCTGCAGCGGGTAGAGATGTAGCTATGCAAGTAGCAGCTATGCATCCAGTAGCAGTAGATAAGGACGGTGTTGATTCTTCTATCGTAGAGAAGGAGATCGAGATCGGAATGGATATCGCAAGACAAGAAGGTAAGCCAGAGGCTATGCTAGAAAAGATCGCGATGGGTAAGCTTAATAAGTTCTTCAAAGAAAGAACATTACTTAACCAAGCATTCGTAAAGAATAACAAGCAAAACATATCTCAATATCTTGATAGTGTAAGTTCTGGCTTAACTGTTACAGATTTTAAGCATGTAAAGCTTGGATAATATTGAATTAAGAAAGAGCGACTTTTTAGTCGCTCTTTTTTTTTGCACTGGATTGAAATACTGAATGTCTGTCCGCTGTAATAGAAACGTTTAAGCGATTTCTTTTCATCGTTGGCAATAAATTTATTGCTCTCTTTATATTACTTTTGATCACCATATCATTTAGCATTCGAAATCACAAATCATGGCACTTAAATACAAAAGAATAGTACTCAAATTATCTGGAGAATCTCTGATGGGAGATCAACCATATGGAATCTCTCCGGTAATGCTACAATACTATGCACGTCAGATCAAAGGAGCAGTGGATCTAGGTGTTCAGGTGGCTATCGTAATTGGTGGTGGTAATATCTATCGTGGATTGCAAGCCGCGGAATCAGGTATAGAAAGAGTCCAAGGTGACTATATGGGTATGATGGCTACAGTAATTAATGGTATGGCCCTTCAAAGTGCATTAGAGAAGATCGATGTATTTACAAGATTAGTGACGGCAATCGAAATGCGTGAAATCGCAGAACCCTATATCAGACGTAAGGCACATAGCCATCTAAACAAGGGAAGGGTAGTAATCTTTTCAGCAGGTACAGGTAGTCCATATTTTACTACAGACTCAGCAGCAGCCCTTAGAGCAAATGAAATTGGTGCTGACGTTTTACTTAAAGGCACTAGAGTGGATGGAATCTATACATCTGATCCAGAAAAAGATCCTAATGCTAAAAAATACGATCACGTGTCGTTTCAAAAAGTATTAGACCTTGGTCTTAACGTAATGGATACTACAGCATTTACAATGTGCCAAGAGAATGATCTTCCAATTGTCGTTTTTGATATCAATAATGAGAACAATCTATTAGGTATCCTCAATGGTGAGCATATAGGTACAGTAGTAGAAAAAGTATAATCATTATATTCCCATCCAATATAGTACTAGAAGCTTGTGTAGACTCTGTATTGTCGTCTGTAACAGCTCAAATAAATGGTGCCCATCAATTAGAGTTGTGCGGTAGATTAGATTTAGATGGCCTTACTCCAGATATCGAACTGATTAAAGCAGTGAGAGAAGCGGTAGATATTCCTATCAAGGTGATGCTGCGTAATCGTGGTGGAGATTTTGTCTATAGTGCTGAAGATATTGACGAGATGAAAGTTACTCTCTCAGAGCTCATTCAACTAGATATACAAGGAATTGTATTCGGTGCGCTTCGTCAGGACGATACGATCAATATAGAACTCACGCAAGAAATCTGCAAATTAGCAGGGAAGCTACCAGTTACATTTCATAAAGCGATAGACAGGTGCAAAGATTTACGGTCTGCTACTGAGGCATTAAAAGTAACAAACATAGAGTCTATTCTGACTTCGGGTGGAAAGCCTACAGCAGAGGAAGGGTATAAAGTATTGAGAGAATTGATTGATATTGCTGGTCCTGATATAGATATTATTTCTGCAGGCAAAATTACAGTAGATAATATCCAAGAGATTCATCAATCAATACAAGGAGTAACATATCACGGTAAGTTAATTGTAGGTTCTTTGAACTAGTCGTTTCTAGAGTACAAATTCTTAGGTAGCGCTTTTATTCCATTATTGGTTCAGATCTGATACTTATCAAACCTTTAAAAAATCTTACTTTCACTGTATGAAAAGACCGCTCATATCAGAATATAATGAATATTACCATCGCTATATCACCAATGTAAAAGGTGATGTATTAGAGACGATGCAATCCAACTTAGAGTCGTATATCAAGCTCCTATCTAATCCCAGTATAGATCTAGACTATAAGTATGGTCCTGATAAATGGTCTGTTAGGGAGTGTATCGTCCATTTGTGTGATTCAGATAAGATATTTGCTTATCGTGCACTTAGGATTAGTAGAGGAGATGAGACATCATTGGCTGGATTTGAGCAAGATTCATATATATCTTTCAATGACTTTACACATCTGTCTGCGGAGGATTTGATAGCAATGATCAAAACCACGATTAATAGCACGATGACCATGTTTCGTCATATGAGATTGGAAGATACCGAGAAAGTAGGTACAGCATCAAATAGTCTGGTTTCCGTAAGGGCATTGGCTTATATGACTGCTGGTCATGCTATCCATCATCTTAATTTATTTGAAGAGAGATATGGTCTCGAATTATAGGCTATTTGTCACAAAAGTAGTAATCCTGATTATTCTCTAGAGAAGTAATTGATTATAAACTTACCTTAGCCGCTGATGGCAATTTACACCAAGGACATACTTAATTTTGTTAGTAAGCTTACACCACGCAGGCTTTGGAATGCGACTAAGCTGCTTAGCTCATATTATGTAACCAAGTGGACAGGAAAGGCTATCCAATGGGGTCTTCCAATGACCATTTCGATTGAGCCTACAACCGCCTGTAACCTGAGATGTCCAGAGTGTCCGAGTGGATTGAGAGCATTCTCTAGACCTACAGGTAACCTCAAGCAGGATTTCTTTAGAAAGACTATAGATGAATTGCATAAGCAGCTGATCTATTTGATATTTTATTTTCAAGGTGAGCCTTATATCAATCCAGGTTTTCTCGATATGGTAAAATATGCTAAAGACAAGGGCATTTATACTATTACGTCTACCAATGGTCATTTTTTGAATGATGCTAATGCTAAGAAAACTATAGAATCAGGACTAGACCGTATGATCATATCTGTAGATGGTACTACTCAAGAGACCTATGAAAACTATCGAAAAGAGGGTAATCTAGATTCCGTACTTCAAGGGGCTCGTAACATAGTAAAGTGGAAAAAGGAGATGAACTCTGCGACACCACACACGATTTTTCAATTTTTGGTAGTAAAGCCTAATGAGCATCAGATAGATGAAATATACAAACTCGCAGAAGAGATTGGAATAGATGAAGTAAAACTAAAGACGGCTCAAGTCTATGAATATGAGAAAGGTAATGACCTTATCCCTACGATAGAGAAATATTCTAGATACAAAAAGAACTCTGACGGTACGTATAGTGTCAAAAACAAACTACTAAATCACTGCTGGAAACTATGGCATGCCTGCGTGATCACTTGGGATGGTCTGGTGGTACCTTGTTGTTTCGATAAGGATGCAACTCATAGATTAGGTGATATGAAAGAAAAACCTTTTAAAGAGATCTGGCAAGGTGAAGATTACGACAAATTCCGCAAGCAACTACTCAAAGGCAGGGATCAGATTGATATCTGTAAGAATTGTACAGAAGGGTGTAAGGTATGGGCTTAAACGGTTTTAGTTTATTTAGTCGTTACTTTCAAAAAGCCAAACAAGACCTAAGTATGTAACCGTGGCTCCAGCAAGAATAGTCACTTTACCATACTTTTTAGTGATTTCTATTCCTGGAGAATATGAATAGATTCGATTGATCTTGGAATCGTTTAGAATGCTAAATCTATTTGTGATAGAAAAATGATTACCAAACGCTAGATCATAACTCAAACTATAACCATCAATCGCATCAAAATCATTATGAGATTTTAGTATAATTGGCCCTGCTGAGAATCTATGATTATAATTATCATTCGGATTATAATTCCAAGTAAGCATCGGTGCTAGATATAAGTCATTATTCTTAGTCACTATTTGGCCGGAAAGAATAAATCCAAATTTATGCTTTCTATTAATATTCCACTCGTGACTCATTTCAAGGTTGTACTGAATACCACTTTGATCTGAACCAAATTCATTAGATTTTTGAGAAGAAAACCTGTAACCAATTCCTATTTCCCATATTCCATTGTGATTGGTAGAATCAATCTGAGAAAATGACTTAGAGCAAAAAAAATAGAGAGATTGCAGTAATTGTAATTAATACTTTGTTTGATTTCATACTATATCTTTTATGCAAGATATCTCTCATCAAAATCCTAAAACTACTAAAACCTTAAAACAGGATTCCGATTTTAGGAATTAAAACCTAGATAAATATTAGTCTAATGATTGTAAACTCTGCAGATTAAATACTATTTAACACTTTAGACCAAACTAATCATTGTCCCAAAATGGTTAACATTGTGTACCGATACATAAAGAAACCGAAGATGAATTATATCCAATCAGTTTTTGTAGCATTTGTTTTGCTATTTACATCATCTCTGAATGCGCAGAATGCGGATCATGTATATGAAGACAGAGTGTATGATGGATTAATCAAATCAGTCCAAATTTATATTAATAATCAACCTGCATTAGTACCTATCATAGGTTTAAATAGTGGTTTTAGGTCGTTTACACTTAGGTTTGATGAGATGTCAGATGATGCCAATGAATTTTTTTATAAAGTAGTTCACTGCGATCGTAACTGGAGAGCATCTGACCTTGAAGAAATTGAATACATTGAAGGATTTAATGGGGAAGAGATTCAGAATTATCGATTTTCAACTAACACTTATGTGGACTACGTTAATTTCTCTTTGACATTACCCAATGAAGACACCAAGTTTCGAATCAGCGGTAATTACATTTTGATTATCTATGATGATGAGGCGCTGACCAATCCTGTGATCACTCGCAGATTTATGATAGATGAAGATCTGGTACAATTGTACACAGATTTTCAGCGAGTTTACGATGTAACCAAAAGCAATTCTCACCAGCAACTAGATGTAGAAGCAGATCTTGGGGATATGAGGATAGGAGATCCTATGAACGAACTGTCTCTCTCTATTGTACAGAATAATAGATGGGATAATATGATTAGTGATTCGAAGCCAAAATTTATTTCTCGGAGTCGTATTAACTTTGATAATACTGGAAAACTGGCAATGGCCGCAGGTAAAGAATTTAGGCAGTTTGATATAAGATCTTTACAGTATACTACTGCTTATGTGTCTGAGATAGACCTTCATGATCAAGGGACTAATGTGCTACTGCATACAGAGAAGCCAAGAGCATATAAAGTGTATAGAGATGAAGTCGATTTTGATGGAAGGTATGTGATTCAAAACTTTGATTTTCCATCCTCTTCTAATAGCTTGAGTTATCAAAGCGACGAATCAAATTATAATGCGGATTACGCCAATGTTTCGTTTGCACTAAAGATGAATCAAAACCTGGAAGAAACCTATGTCGTAGGCGCGTTTACCGACTGGAGGTTAGAAGAAGCATATAAGATGCAATACTCTAACAAGCACAATGGGTACTATGTGACTATCCCTATGAAACAAGGTGTGTATAATTACTTGTTTGCTAGCAAAGGTGAAGATGGCAAACCCAACTATCAAGAACTAGAAGGAGATAGTGAGAAAACAGTAAACTACTATACAACCATCCTCTATTATCGCGATTTTACTCAGCAATATGATCGAATAATCGACACTCAACAGGTTATTGCTACTGGAGAATATTAACAATTCATCCCATTTTCTTTCCGTTTATCTACCTCAGGCTATATTTCATATAAATAGTTGGGATATTACTATATAGTAAGATAATATTGTATTCAAGATGTCTTTTGGGTATTTAAGGGATATTGAATACACCTTAAAGTATAGAAAGTACATCTACAATAAGTATCAAAACGACTCAAATGATTAACAAAACGATGAATCGACTGCTAGCTATCTGTTGTATGATCGCACTATGGTCTGCGCCTGTAATAGCACAGGAAGTTTGGAACCTTGAGAAATGTATCAATCATGCCATGCAGAACAATATCGATATCCAACAAGGTCGATTGAGTATCGAGCAAGCCAGGATAAGCAACAAAACCGCTATTCATAGTAGATATCCAAGTCTTAATGGTAGTACTAATCTTGGTTTAAACTTCGGACGTACTATCGACCCTACCAATAATGAGTTTATTACACAATCGTTTTTCAGTAATGGAATTTCTCTTAGTAGTAATGTTACTTTATTTAATGCAGGCAGAATAAGCAATACAATTAAGCAGAGTGAAGTGGATCAAGAGTCAGCCAATTACTCAGTAAAGCAATCGGAAAGAGATATTGCATTATTTGTTGCAAACTCATATTTAAATGTTTTGTTTGCTCAAGAAAATTTAAAGAATGCAATAGCACAGCAGGGATTAAATACGGAGCAATACAATCAAGTAAAGTCATTGATCAATGCAGGAGTTAGGCCAGCCAACGAGTTGTTGGATTTAGAGGCTCAAATAGCTAGAGGGGAGCAAAGTATTATCACTCAACAAAATGCAGTAACTATAGCTATGCTTAATCTTAAGCAATTATTGTTAATAGAGCCTAGCATAGAAATGATTCTAGAGAGACCTGCAGATGTTGAAGTAGTAACCGATTCCGATGTGATTACGTTTGATGAAATATATACATCTGCATTATCTAGTCAACCTGGAATAAGAGCTGCAGAACTAGATGTGCGATCTGCTCAGTTAGGTGAAAAAATAGCAAAGTCATCTTTATATCCAAGTGTATCGATTGGTGGTACACTTCAATCAAACTATAGTAATCAGGGTAGAAAATTAGAAGGGTTTGATATCGGCACAGAGAGCAAACAAGTAATTATTGATGGTTCGCCTTCTGTGATTACAACTCCTACTGCTACACCTATTTTAATAGATAATCCATACATTAATCAGTTAGATGAAAACATCTCTTATGGTTTTGGTTTAAGTGTCAGTATTCCCATATATAATAATTACCAAGTGAAGGCTGGAATGGAAAGAGCCAAACTCAATACTATGAGTAATACGCTTAATGTAGAAAGAGAAAAAAACACCTTGAAGACCAACGTACAGCAAGCATTAGCAGATGCTAAAGCTGCGAGCAAAAGTTATCAAGCAGCTAAGAAAAGTAGAGATGCACAATCGGCCGCCTATAATAATGCAACGAAGCAATATGATCTCGGCGCGATTAATAGTTTTGATTATGTTAACTCAAGAGCATTATTGGACAATGCCGAAATTAGCTTGATCATAGCGAAGTATGATTACTTGTTTAAAGCTAAGGTGGTAGATTTTTATATGGGTAGACCCATCTCTCTTAAATAATCAACTAACGCCAAATAAAACGATACTACAAATCAACACAATATGACGACTAAAAAGAAGAAATCTAGAAAGTGGCTTGTACCTGTACTTATACTAGGGATAGGGGCATTAATAGCTGCTGCATACTTCAAGGGGCAGAGCAAACCAAAAGGTGTAGAGGTAACTGTAGAGGAAGCAGATAATAGGACTATACTAGAAACGGTTACTGCTAGTGGAAAAATATTTCCAGAGACTGAAGTGAAAATAAGTAGTGATGTGTCAGGTGAAATAGTAGAGCTATATATACAGGAAGGAGACTCAGTATATACAGGACAGATACTCGCCAAAATTGATCCAGATACGTATGAATCAACAGTAGCAAGAGGACGTGCAAGTGTGAATAGCGCTAAAGCAAATAAAGCAGCATCTACAACTCAGATTGAGTCTAGTAAAGCACAGATACAACAAATACAAGCACAACTTACTAATGCCAAATCGGTACATGATCGAAACACAAAATTACTTAGTGAGGGAGTTATTTCTCAAGTTGAATTTGACCAATCACTTTCAACCCTTCAAGGTCTAGAAGCTAATATGAGATCCGCTGAAGCAGCATTAGAATCTGCAATAAAAAATGTGGAAGGTGCATCTTATTCTGTACAAAGTGCAGAGGCAACGTTGCGAGAAATGCAAACAAGTCTAAGTCGAACAGTTATAAAATCTCCTACAGATGGAATCGTTTCTTCTCTATCTGTAGAACAGGGTGAACGTGTCGTAGGAACTATACAAATGGCAGGAACAGAGATGATGCGTATTGCAAATCTATCTGCTATGGAAGTACAAGTAGATGTAAGTGAAAATGATATACTTAGAGTTTCATTAAAGGATGAAGTAGAAATAGAAGTCGATGCATATCTCGATCGCAAGTTTTCTGGTTATGTCACTGAGATTGCAAATTCAGCAAGTAACATAGGTGGAGCAGCATCGCTTAATACAGACCAAGTAACTAATTTTGTAGTAAAGGTGCGTGTAGATAGTGAAAGCTATAAAGATCTACTTGGACAAAACAAACGATACCCATTTCGTCCGGGTATGAGTGCATCGGTAGATATCAGGACAGAGACAATGGATGATGTGTTGGCTATACCTATTCAAGCTGTTACAGTAAGAGAAAAGGAAGATGAGGATAAGAAAAACAAAAAGGCTTCTGACGATGAACTGGAAGAAGTGGTCTTCGTAATGGAAGCGGATACAGTTAGGATGGTTAAAGTGACAACTGGAATTCAAGATGATGAATATATATTAGTAAAATCAGGACTTAAGAAAGGAGAGACTATCGTGACAGGTCCTTATAGTGCCATCTCTAAAAAATTAGACGAAGGGGATGCTGTAAGAATTAAAGAGGAGAAAGAAGATAAAGATGAAGAAGAAGAAAAATAAGGTTGCGCTCATCATTATGATAAAGAACCCTGTATTGGGTAAAGCCAAGACTCGCATAGCTGCAACCACTGGAGACGAGGAGGCATTGAGAATATATAAGCTTTTATTAGAGCATACTAGGCAGGTTACAGAATCTACAGATGTAGACCGATACCTATACTATAGTGATTATATTGAGGATGATGCTTGGTCCGCAGAAGTTTTTAAGAAGAGAGTGCAAGCTAGTGGCGATCTAGGCGATAGATTAAAAGATGCTTTCTCTGCCTTATCAGAAGAGTATGGTAAAATGATAGTAATTGGTAGTGACTGTGCTGCCATAACGTCTGCTCATATTGTATCCGCGGCAGATGCTTTAGATAACAATGACGTAGTACTTGGTCCTGTTCATGATGGCGGATATTATCTCTTAGGTATGAATAGTTACTATCCAGAAATTATATCTGATATAGACTGGAGTACGGATGTAGTTGCATCTCAGACATTAGATAAAGCGAAATCAATACATTTGTCGACTAGCACTATAGAGACCTTACATGACATCGATTATCATGAAGATTGGTTAGCTCATGGATTAGAAAAAAACGTGTAGTAGTTTCTATTGGATTGTAAATTGATTAGATAATATGACTGTTAGAAAATTATTTTTTTCAATCCAAATTTTCATTTCTTATTACAGCAGTAATTCGTCTTTTCTATTAGACTTAGTTTACTTCGAAATTTTATTCCACTCAATTAAAAAATCTCCTTTCGCTCTATTTTCTTTTTTGATTTTCTTAGTGACTACTAACTCTAGAATGGAGATTTGGCGCGGAGAGAGAAGGTCATTAGGAGATTGTCGTTGGGCAATTAGAGCATTCGCTTTGGTAGCTTGTATTTTTAGCATAGGTATGCTTTGATAGTCTGTTTGAGATAAGTAGTATTTGTCTTGTCGATCTATACGGTAGCTGTTCGTTTTTTTAGATGGAATGTCTTTCTCTTCGGCAATTATTTTTTCCAATTTGTTATCAGTATATACTTTATCAGCACATCTTTTTTGTGATGATTCACTGATTAATTCTGCATAGGTGATTTGACTAGGATCGTAATGTACTTTTACTACTTCTGTACCATTCATATATCCAGCTTGAGTTGATTGTACGCCAGGCATCGAACCTATTTCTTTTTCGCCAGTCCAGAAACAATACATACTAAGCACAGCCTCTTCTGTACTGTTAGTTAATTCCTTTTGTAATAGATTAATGTAGTTTGGTGTTATTTGATTGCTAGCTAATAATGCATTTTGAATGGTGTTGATTATAGCGGAAGGATCGTAAGCTCCAGCATGTCTATTGACGATATCTTTTCCTTTGCTATTAATTATTCTAACTACTGGATTATTCCAAGCTGGCTCATTGTATTTTTTGAGAATATCACCATCATCTCCACCTTTATTATTGTAAATTATTAATGGTATGAAATGCGTTTCTATAGCTTCTACGATTAGAGGGTGAGACATTACTTTATTGCCGAATGTACTACAGGTGTGGCAACCAGGAACTTCTTGAAAAAACATAAATACAGGAAGATCTTTTGCTTGAGATTGTTGGAGGGCTTCCTTATAATCTCTCAGCCAATGTACCTGACCCAGTTCTATAGGTTGGTTTAATTTTTGGGTCCAATCTTGGCCATATGAAATAACCGATATTAGACAAATAACTATAGATGTGAATATATATTTCATTCTTGTAATAGCGTTGTTTTATGAGTCTAACGTTTCCACTTCAAAACCTAATTGTTCTAGATCTTGCCAATAAGTGGGGTATGACTTCTTTACGACTTCTTTATCTTTAATTTTCAAAGGCAGTACAAGAGATAGTGGTGCAAATGCCATTGCCATTCTATGGTCATCATAGGTTTCTATAATAGCATCTTCATTGGATGTAGCGATGCCATCTTGGGTATAGTACTGTACTTCTGATTTCTGTGCAAAACGCAAAGGCATTTTTACAAAAGACACACCATATTTACGCAATTCATTTTTTAAAGCTTTGGTTCTATCTGTTTCTTTGATCGCAAGAGTTTGTAAACCACTAAAAAGCATCGAGGTACCTTTTCCAGCTCCGAGGACTGACATGGTCTGAGCGATATCTGGTTGAGAAATATAGTTGTATTCAAAGAATGGCACAGGACTATTATTGGTTTTTGTGATGCGAACACTTCGATCGGAGAATGTGCTCTTTATTCCAAAAGAAACCATCATTTTACTAATAGCACTATCCCCCTGCAATGCTTGATCTGTCAATCCATTGATTGTTATATCTGATTCATTTGCCAATGCGGCTATTGCATATAGATACGATGCTGATGACCAATCAGACTCTACGAAATAATCTTTAGCTATATATTCTTGAGGTTTGATTTTTATAGTTAATCCTTCCCATGAGTGAATCACACCAAAGTATTCCATCATGCGAAGTGTCATTTCAATATAAGGACGTGACACGGGTTCTGATTCGAGAGTGATTTCTAGGCCATTGGCTAGGGTCGGAGCCACAAGGAGGAGTGCTGTAATAAACTGAGAACTGATGTTGGCTTTGAGCGTTACACAGGTTCCAGTTATGTTTTTGGCATTAATCAAAAGAGGGGGAAAGCCTACTTTGTCAGCATATTCTATATCTGCTCCTAGCGACTTGAGCGCATCTACTAATTCACCTATAGGTCTACTATGCATTCTCTCTGATCCAGATAATAGGGTGTTTCTGCCTGTTACAGCACAGTATGCCGTCATAAAGCGATAGGTAGTACCTGCATGTCCTGCATTGAGTTCTTTTTCATCGGACGCTAATAACTTTACAAGCGTCTGAGTATCTGCGCTATTGGATAGATTTTCAATTTTGAAGTTAGTTTTACAAAGCGCTTGTATTATTAGCGCTCTGTTGGATATGCTCTTGCTTCCAGTTAGGTTGATGGTGCCGTTAGCAATTTTAGTGGGGTGGAATATTTTTACAGTTGTACTCACAGGTCTTTATTTATTCAGTAAAGTATAAGTCAATTGGACTATAAATAGTTGATCAAATTGAATATAAATGTAACTGAATTTCATGTCCTGAGTGAATCTAAGTTACGTTAGCGTTCATACATATTGGCAAATTATCACCCATTTGAGAAAACCATATTACCTTTACAGCATTGGTACTCTTAACTACGATAAATATTTCTTCTATTGAAAGCTAAAAAATCATACGGTCAGCATTTTCTTATAAACGAGCCAGCCTCAGAAAAGATAGCTTATGGACTTCATCGAAAAGAAGGAATAAGAAACGTATTGGAGATAGGACCAGGTAAAGGGGTTTTAACCAAATATTTTTTAAAGCAAGATATCAACTTTAGAGCTGTAGAGGCGGATCGTGATATGGTAGCTTATCTGAAAGAGCATTATCCCATATTAGAAGATAAGATCATTCTTCTTGATTTTATGAAGTTAAATTTGTCGAAAGTATTTGATGGAGAACCATTTTACCTCACAGGTAATTATCCTTATAACATTTCGTCCCAAATACTCTTTAAGATGTTACAACATAAGGAGTTGATACCTGAGATGATTGGTATGTTTCAAAAGGAAGTAGCTGATAGGGTGATTGCACCTCACGGAAGTAAGACCTATGGTGTACTTAGTGTTTTAGTACAAGCGTTTTACAAAGGTGAAATGTTTATGAAAGTAAGCCCAGGATCATTTTCTCCTCCGCCAAAAGTCAACTCTGCAGTGATAAGATTGACAAGAAAGGAAAATTATGAACTTCCATGTAGTGAAAAGCTGTTGAGAGCAGTAGTCAAGACAAGTTTTGGACAACGAAGAAAGATGATTAGGAATACATTAAAGGTCCTAATAGAAGATAGAGACCTATTGGACTCCGAACTCTTTACTAAGCGACCAGAGCACCTGTCAGTTGACGATTTTATTGAATTAACATGTCTTATTGAAAAAAGAAAGGCAAAAAACGAGTTAGATGAGTCTAGAGACTAGAATAATGACAGACCTCAAAGAGGCAATGAAAGCAAAAGATCAAGCAGCACTCAGAAGCATAAGAGCGCTCAAAGCAGCTATTACACTTACTAAGACCGATGGGTCTGGTACTGTATTAGATGAAGCAGCAGAGATCAAGCTGGTGCAAAAGCAAGTTAAGCAAAGACAAGAATCTTTAGATATATACGAAAAGCAAGGACGTGAGGATCTTGCAGTGAAGGAGAAAGAAGAAATAGAAGTGCTCTCACGTTACTTACCAGAGCAGATGTCAGATGCAGATCTTACTGCGTTTATCGCTGAGTTAATCAAAAAAGTAGGCGCTACGTCTATGAAAGATATGGGAAAAGTCATGGGAATGGCTTCAGGCCAATTGGCAGGAAAGGCAGACGGTAAATCTATTTCTGCTAAAGTAAAAGCTTTACTATCATAGTATGAAGGCAATCATAGAACACGAGGATAAGAAGTATAGTGTAGATCTATCTAGACCTATAGATATATCTTATCCCCTTGTTCCTGGTGCTGCTGTACCCAAGTGCTTTTGGGCACCTAATGTGGAGGCTGAACCTGTAAGGGCACATGGTTTTGTAGGATCTACTGCTGAAGGAGGAGTGGTAAATTTTTATGATGTCAAACTAAATCCACACGGTAATGGGACACATACTGAATGTGTTGGGCATATTGCAAAAATTCAACATTCTGTACAGGAGAGTTTTGATCAGTTTCACTTTATAGCAAAGCTGGTTACCATTACGCCTCGTACGATTGATAATGGCGATCATGTTATCCAGGAAGATCAGATTATCGCAGTTCTTGGAGACGAGCTCTATGATGCGATAATAATACGAACGCTACCTAATGACATCGACATCAAGAAAGTGGATTATAGTGAAAGTAATCCACCTTATTTAGAATCTGGTTGTATGTCACATGTCATTGGCAAAGGAATAAGGCATCTATTGATAGATCTTCCTTCTGTAGATCGAGAGTCTGATGACGGTGCTTTAGCTGCGCATCATGCCTATTGGCAATACCCTGAAAATTCTCACGACAAAAAAACGATTACTGAACTAGTCTATATTGACAATGTGCATCAAGATGGATTATATTTGTTAGAAATGCAAGTAGCACCGTTGGTTTTGGATGCAAGCCCTAGCCGGCCAGTTATATACCCTTTACATATCATGTAACAGATACACGTGGAAAGACAATCTTCATATAATCATTACCTAGACTATCAGTTGATACCATCTAATGATTATAGAGGTAAGATTAGATATTTTGACAGATTTTATTCTGTATTTGACTCTCTAGATGATGACCAAAGGCTAGATGTGCATTTGGATTTCAATAAAGCTCTCTTTGAAGTGGGCAATTACCATAGATTTGTTCAGTCCGTCGATCCTCTCATTGAGCAGGTTATTATTGACAATATCTTCGTACATCGAGGAGAAAAAATATTTGAAGGTTTGTTGTTTAAAAAGGCTGCAGCATTATATAATCTTAGGCAGTACGATGGAGCTATCAAGATATTGAAGTCTTTAACCAATATTGACACTGAACACCAGTTAGCAAAAGGACTATTGGCTTTGTGTATCAGAAAGCGTGGAAAAACGTGGTATGATCTAAGTAAAGCGGTTTCTATTGTCCTTATGTTTTCTGCTGTGTCTATATTATTTGCAGAATTGGTGATTGTAAGTTCTTTCTATGTAGAATACTTAGATCAAGTGATGTTACTTAGGAATGTATTAATACTTATTGCTATGGCTGTATTGATCGGAAGAGAGATCGCTATGATATGGTATATCAGAAAGGAGGTAGAATCTTAGCACATAGAGGGCCCTATGTGAATCAAAACTAATTCGTAAAACAGGTAAATAAAAAAAGGTTTTCAACATTACATTGAAAACCTTTAGTGGGCGATGAGAGACTCGAACTCCCGACCCCCTGGGTGTAAACCAGGTGCTCTGAACCAACTGAGCTAATCGCCCTACTCTTTGCTAAGAATGCTGCCATCCTTTTTTAGCGAGTGCAAATATATGCATATTTAAGTCGAATACAAGAAATACCAATTGTTTTTTGAGATTTTAGAAAAATAATTGTGAGTAGAATTAATCTTAAAACCGTAAATGTCTGATATTCAATGTGTCGTGTTTGGTGGTGTCTTTTTATAAAATTATTATATCTCAAGTGCTTCGAGGATTTCATCAAGGTCTTCGTAGCTTTTTACGCCTACTTTCTCCTCTTCGCCACCTCGTAGTACCAAGCCTGTAATACCCAAATCTAGTATCTCTTTAATATCAGCAGATATAAAACCAAAATCTAGGTAGATGCTATGTGCGTTGCAAAGTTCTTTTAGCGTATTTTTTTCTTCTTGATTGAAGTCACTGAAGGTCTTAGTCGATTGCGTGATATAAGAATGGTTAGAGGTAAGTTCATTAATAGTTTCGTCTAATAGAATCGTCTTAGTCACATTCCAATCGCTCTCAATAAGGTTTTGGTTAGCATATGGTCCAAGTATAAGGTGATCGATAGCAAGTGCCTCTAATTGAGCTTCTATAGTTTTTTGATCTTCTAGACCAGTATACTGCGCCGAAAATATAGGACCCTCTACCCAATCCATTATTTCTTTAACCTTTGGCAGATCCGCAGAAGGATCAGATAAGTTAAATGACATATAATCTACTAGCCATGCAGCAAAGTATCTTGCATCAGTAAGGTTTTGAAGGTCTGCGGCAATGATTTTCGTTTTGAGCATATAATCGTATTTGTCTTAATCTTAAGGTGCAAATGTAGTAGGTTATCACTAAATATCCCTAGAATAAAAAACTGATCATCGCGTGAGCAATGATCAGTCTGAATTTAATTTAGTCTATTCTGATTATCAGTCTAGCTGTTTATTTGCAATAAGCATCATAAGCCATCACAAGATTTTCTGAGATTGCTTGTGCAGATCTACCTTCTATGTGGTGACGCTCTATCATATGTACTAACTTACCGTCTTTGAATAATGCGATAGCTGGAGATGATGGAGGGTAAGGAAGTAAAAATTCCCTAGCTTTGTCTGTTGCTTCTTTATTTACACCAGCGAACACGGTATAACAGTTTGTTGGCTTGTTCTCTCCTTGAATAGACATTTTGGCTGCTGGCCTTGCGTTTGCTGCCGCACATCCACAGACAGAGTTTACTACAAGTAATGTCGTTCCTTCTTGCTGCCCTAAAGCGTCAATTACGGATTCGGTTGTCTCTAAGCCTGTGAATCCAAAGTCTGTTAGATCTTGTGACATTGGTTTAACTAGTTCTGCAGGATACATATATTTGTATTTTGTAATGTTTAATTTTAAATTTGCCGCTGATAAGTATTTCAGTTGCGATTGTATTAATATACCGCAGTAAAATTTTATCACCTGATCAAACTAACGCAGTATTGCTCTAAATCGTTTAATACGAAATCAATAACTTACCAAAAAGTGGCTTTTATGATTACAAAGATAAGATATATACTATTAGTAGCGATGGCATCTATGCTGATCATTGCTTGTAGTAAAGATCAACTCAATGGCGAATCGCTTATATGTGAAGAGGAAATAGTATACGATGATGTTAGGGATGTGATTACAGCGTCTTGCGGATATTCAGGATGTCACAATGGTATAAATCAAGACGAAAACTATAACAACTTTGCTGGTTTAGAAAGCTATCTAGATAATGGCTCTTTTTCATCTAGAGTATTTGTTACTCGTGATATGCCACCTTCCAATGCCACAGGTCCCACTTCACTTACTGAAGAAGAGTTAAAGCTTCTGCAATGCTGGGAACAAAACGGCTTTAGTGAATTTTAATCATTATATATAGTACCCCAAACTATCCACGAAACACAATATACATGCAACGATTATTTATAGCAATTACACTAATAGTAGGATTTTCATTAGGTCTTTCTGCTCAAGAAATTGTTTATCAGACATTTAAAGACACACGTATAGTAAATACGCACAGTGTAGAGACACTCAAGGCTGGAATGATGGACTTCCGTGTTGGTCATAGATTTGGAGATATAGCTGGAGAATCTGGTGGATGGAAAACTTTGTATGGATTAGAAAATGCCGCTGATATTTCAATCGGATTTGATTTTGGATTGACAGATCAATGGATGGTTGGAATCAATAGAGCTAAAGGAGCTGGACCGCTCAGACAAAATGTAAATACATTTACTAAGTTTAGATTGATGCAGCAAGAAGATGGCGGTAATAAGCCTTTTAGTATTACCATCTTGGGAGCAGGTACGGTCAGTACACAAGCAAAAACTCCTACTCAGGGATCTTTAAGTTCTTTTGCCAAAGGCGCCCATAGATTATCTTATCACCTACAGGTATTATTTGCTAAGAAATTTTCTCCATATTTTTCTTTACAAGGAGGAGGAGCATGGACTTATAGAAATATTGTAGCAGCAAATGATGTTAATGATTTAGTGAGTGTTTCACTTTCTAGTAGAATTAATTTTACAAAGGCATTAGGAATTGTATTAGATCTTAATTATCCAATATCTGAACTACGAACTACCGAAAACGGATATTACCCAATAATGGGATTAGGGCTGGAATGGGAAACTGGCGGTGGCCACGTATTTCTCATTAACCTAACAAACGCAGAAGGTATCAATGAGACAGATTACCTGCCTTATACGCAGACTAATTGGTTAGATGGTGAATATAGATTAGGTTTTACGATAGCTAGACTATTTAAATTATAGTATTAAGAATAGTTTAAAAGAGTACTTAGTAAGAATTAAAAAGGCTGACTTACGCTTGTAGCCTTGGACACAAGTCAATAAAGAACATGATATATAAAGTAGCTTCAGCATGTATTGGGATCATCTTAGTAATGGCATGGACATACCAGCCAGTAGATAAGTTAGTTGACAGATCTGTGGTTTCGGTACTGGAAGAATTAGGTGCGGACTATAGTGATAAGCGACCTAATATGTCTATTCCTGGTGTTTCTGTAGAAGTAGGTCGGTCTATAATCGAAGATGGATTTGCACAAAAGCCAGGCGGAGGAAATACCGGCCAACAAAGCAAGCATTTTGTATGTACTTCATGCCATAATACTCAGCGAGAGGATCCAGATCTTGCGATAAGCGATCCAGAAGCAAGACTAAAATATACTTCCGATAGAAATATGCCATTTCTTCAGGCGACTACATTGTATGGTGCCGTAAACAGAGACACGTACTATAATGGTGATTATTATAAAAAGTATGGTGATTTAGTAAATGCTGCGCGCAACGATGTACGTGGAGCGATACAGCTTTGCGCTGTAGAGTGTGCACAGGGAAGATCATTGGATGACTGGGAGGCAGAGTCAATCCTTGCTTATATGTGGACTAAAGAGCTGCAAATAGAGGACTTGGGCTTGGCAGCAGAGGAGAAGGCTATTATTGAAGACGTACTATCTGGAAATGGTGATAAGGAAGCCGCGAAATTTATGATAAATGAAAAGTATTTGCATGGATCTCCAGCTACATTCGTAGTGCCGCCAGCTGATCGAAAAGCAGGAACAGGGTTTCAAGGTGATCCAGAAAAAGGAATGCTTGTATATAAAAATAGCTGTCTTCATTGCCATGAAAATGGTAAGTACTCGTTTTTTCAAATGGATGATCATGCTATTACGCACAAGTATCTGAATAGAAAAGCGGATGGCTATAGCAGACAGTCTATTTATCAAGTCATAAGGTGGGGCGTACCTACCAAGTCTGGTAAAAGGTCTTATATGCCTCAGTATACGAGTGAACGAATGAGTGATCAACAGTTAGCAGATCTTAGGGCATATATTAGTCAGAGGGCAGAGTAACCTTTGTGAGTAAAGTATGGATTGCTTTGTAAAATATAGCAATGAAAATGAGACCTAGAAGTCGCTTCCGACCATTACCTCAATCATATCTTTTTTTTGAAGATACTTCTGAGCCATATCCTGTATTTGTGAAGCTGTACAATTGTAGATTTGATCTATAATCACTTCATAGTCTTCAACCTTCATATTACTTACACTTAGCGTCTTCATAACGTTAGCTACTCTGAATGGTCCGTCTACCATATTGAGGAAATTTCCCATTACGTAATTTCTTACCATGTCGATTTCTCGATTGGATAATTTATCATTTTGTAGGATAGAAATCTGATTGTATATCTCAGCGATTGTAGGGTCGACTAATTCGTTACTTACTTCGGTATTAATAGTAAAGTAACCATCATGGACTAATGGTTCTAGTGAAGAGTATATATTGTAAGTATAGCCAAGGTCTTCCCTTATGCTTTCCATTAATCTAGAACCAAAGTAACCTCCAAATACGGTGTTAAGCATAAACATAGGAGCAAAATCTTCATGATTTCTATTAAACATTTTGCGTCCAATCTTGATCGCAGTTTGATGCTCTTGCTCGCTATGGATTTTGTGATGCGCTTGGTGGATTGGTACCTTAGGTGTCAAGAATGGTTTGTTGGCAGAGGTTGATCTTATCTGTCCCAAATTGGTATTGATTATAGATCTGATATTACTGTTTAATTTACCACTAACGATGATTTTACATCTATCACTTGTTTGATAATTAGAGAAGTGATGAATAAGATCTGATCGTTGTATATCGGAGATGTTTCGTTCACTACTATTATATCCATAAGCATGATCTGAACCATACATTTCTTCAGTAATTTTACGATAAGAGACTAGATCGCTCTTTGCCATATTGGACTTGAGTTTTTCTAGTGTAATTTCTTTATGTGTCCTTAATTCATCTTCCGGAAATGTGGGTTCTTGAAGTATCTCTGCAACCAAGGGCATTACCTCACCAAAGAATTTATTCAGTACAAAAATAGAGAAGTAGCTATAGTCCAAATTAGATCCACTGTTGATACTAGATCCATAGAAGTCTATTTTTTCAGCTAAAGCCTCAGAGCTATAATTGTTGGTGCCTTCCTTTTGGATAGCAGCGGTAATACGAGAAGCCAGTTGCTTGTCTTCTACAGGTCTACCTGCATCATATATGACCTCAAGACGTACAATGTCCTGTGTGCCTTGATTTACTTCGATGACTTCTATGCCGTTATCCAATAGATATCTATCTACGGGTGGAAACTTTAATGAAGTAATGTTATGTATTTGAGGTGCTATCGATCTATCTAACAATGTCAATTCGCGTTATCTTATGTGTAAAATTGATGTTTCAATTATAATAGTGTAAATCTAGTCCAAATCCTTGGCTCTCCATAAGTACCGACAAGCAATTGTGCGATATGGCATCCATTGATTTGCTGTACGGTGCATTTTGATGTAAAGATCTTTTTTCTTTTGAGCCTTTATATCATAGCGTTTGATCATAGATTGTTGAATAACAAGATCACCGACAGGCAATACGTCCGGTCTTTCAAGAGAAAACATGAGTATCATTTGTACGGTCCATTCGCCGACCCCTTTAATCTGAGTTAGAAGATCTAGTATTTCTTCATCAGATAGTTCGTCCCAGTTTTGATGCTGTAACTTGTGATCGACCCAAAATCTAGCAATATTATGCATGTATGTGCTTTTCTGCTTGCTAAGACTTGCTGCACGTAGATCATCGACTTCCGTTTCTAGAAGTTGCTCTGGAGTAGGAGGAATGCCATCATAGAGGTCTAAAAATCGCGAATAAATTACTTTAGCCACTTTGGTAGAAATCTGCTGAGAAACTATACTACTGCAGAGGTCAGCGTATAAATCTCCAGTGAATGAGCTGACTTTGGGCGTAACCCTGTCAATCAGGTCTGCTATTATAGGGTCTTTCTTAAGGTGCTTAAGTGCCGCTTTATCTATGTGGTTATCTTCCATTATAATTACTTATACAAACGCAATTTACATTGAACATTACTTATGCTATAACTTATGATAATATACCGTGCGTGTTGAGCATGCAATATGGTGTATTTGAGAGCATATACCTTAGTTTTAAATCACGTCGAATCCAAAAAGTGTAAACTAGGTGACAGGATTAAAAATAAATATAAAATTTATTGAGAGGGGTTTTGGTTTGATATATGGATATTTTTATATGTGTGAAGGCCTTATATCACGTGCTTATAGGATAATCAATAGAGACTTTTACTATAAGCCAACATAGGATTTAACATATTTTATCCTTTGTTTTCTCTAGACTGCACTTTACAATACGAAATACTTAATCTATATTTGAGCATTCCAATCGGAAACTATTCACGTAGCAACAAGCTACTTTACTTAACAAAATTATTACTGCTTATAGATTAGAAACATCTACACTTAAATTTTTATATACTTTTTTACAGACTAAGATTTAACTGTTATGGATGTTACTAAACTAGACGACAGGTCGTTGATCATCAACTACCTAGAGGGTAATGAGAAATGTTTTGAAATACTTCTCACAAGACACAGAGACAAAATTTATACATCTATTTACCTTTTTGTAAGGGATAGAGACTTGGCTGAGGATATCTTCCAAGATGTATTCATTAAGATTATAGATACATTACGTAAGGGTAAGTATAACCATGAGGGCAAATTCCTTCAATGGGCGATGCGTATTTCATACAATATGTGTGTAGATAATTTTAGAAGATCAAAACGTCGTACTAAGGTAAGTTCGACTGAAACCTTCGATATATTCGATATACTAGAAAGTGGTGATGATAATATGGAGACGACAATGATCAAAAGTCAACTTCATAGTAAAGTACGCGAGCTAGTAGATCAGCTTCCTCCAGAGCAGAGAGAAGTAGTAGTGCTCAGACATTACGCTGATATGAGTTTCAAAGAAATTTCGCAAATAACAAGAGTTAGTATTAATACAGCATTAGGACGTATGAGATACGCATTGATCAATATGCGTAAACTTGTAGAAGACAATCACCTTGTGTTGAAATAGTAAAGCATCGGCTTTCGCAGAAAATACATGGACTCTGCGGAGCATTATAAGAATGAATTCCCATACAAAATTCATTTTTAGAGAAACTACAAATGATTAAATGATTTAGGAGACCTTGACAATATTGTTGAGGTCTTTTTTTGTGTTGAGTGCAAAAAAAAGACTCACAACAATGCTGCGAGTCTTAGTGTGTCATCGAATTTAATCTTAAAAATTAGTTTCGAGAGATGTTGATTTGCTATAATTCAAGATGTTTGTCATTGTAGATTTCTTTGGACTGAAAGTTACTTTGGGAACATTCTTATAAGAATTTAAGATATCTAGATATTGAGCTCTAAGCGGAGCATTATTTTCTAATGCGTATTCTAGCTCAAGTCTGTCAGCAATATCGGTCTCTTTGTAAACGTATTTAATAAGTAATTCTGGCGTGTAGTTATGCGTCATATTTTATATTCAATTAGTCAATATTATTGTCGCTTATTAAACCACCAACTTTAAATTATTATTGTGTTGCTAGGGAACCAATTGTTAATCTACCAATCTATACCAATATTGAGTGCGCCCAAAAGTCGGTATACCGATAAAGCCACGGACCTTCATTTTATTCTCTTCCTCTAGTTCGATCTTACATTTATATTGTTTTCCGCTTTTAGGATCCATGATTTGGCCACCTGTCCATTCATTATCTCCGTCAGCAGTTAGTCCCCACATTATCTCCATTCCTTCTAAAGGCTTGTCCTTTTTGTCACCTTTGCATTTTTTGCATATTGTTACGGTAGCATTATCCAGTAGTTTTGCGACTTTGGCTTTTAGTACATCGCCTTCCCAGTACACTTCTAAGTGTGATTTCACTTTGCCATCTTCATCATCGATATTTTTCCACATCCCTGTTGGATCCATTTGGCCATATCCAGTGATGACTATTGCGAATAAGAATAAAATGCTATTTAGTAATTTTTTCATCTATGATATATTATATCTGTTCTGTGTATTTATGTATTGATTCTTCAAACGCATGAATAAGCTTAGGTAATATTCTCTCCGTAGATTTATTCTCAATTTTACGACCATCTATAGTTACAATTGGTGTAAGCTCTCCCATAGTCCCAGTACAGAACACTTCATCGGCAGAATACATTTCCGTTAGAGAGATGTTTTTTTCGATGCAGATAAAATTATTTTCTCTAGCTAGTTGAATGACTAATCCTCGAGTAATACCGTGTAAGCAAGCGTCTGCATGTGGTGTATATATAATTCCTTCTTTGATAGTAAATACATTGGTCCCATTAAGCTCTGATGCAAATCCATAGTTATCTAACATCAATGCTGCATCAGCTCCGGCTACATTAGATTGTATCTTGGCTAGAATATTATTGATCAGATTATTATGATGGATTTTGGAGTCTAGATTGTTGGGTGAATTACGTCTGATAGTAGAAGTGATAACGGTAATACCATTTTCATTATCGTATACAGGTGGCTTATATTCTGGTACTATGATTAGAGTTGGACCATATATATTGAGTCTTGGGTCCATTCCAGATGTAGTTTTTCGTCCTCGAGTCAGTGTTAGTCTGATATGTACGTCATCAGTCATACCATTAGCCATTAGTGTATCGACTAATGCTTTTTTGATATCGGATTTGCTAGGTACGTCTACAAAAGCCATAGCCTTGGCCGAATCCATTAATCTATTGAGGTGGCGATCTAGGCAAAAGATTCCTCCTTGGTATACTCGCAAGCCTTCCCATACAGCATCTCCACCTTGAACTACACTATCAAAAACAGAGATTTTAGCGTCATCTCTATCTACAATATCTCCATCGACATAAATCTTAATATTGACATTTCTAGGGTCTGATTTCTGCAGCATAATTATTTATTTTATTGCGTGATCGTATAATGATTGGTAATATGGTAAAGCCTCATTCAGTAATGGTTGGTACTGATCAGGCATCTTTTCTCTACTTGTAGATTGTTGTTTGAAACCAGATGATCTATGAACGCTACCATACCAATAAGGTGCCCATACACCATCTATTACTCTTGGTCCAGCCTTCCAAGAGAGCATCTCTTCACTAAAATCCATATCTAATGCTTCACATAGCTGAGTCATTACCCTTTTAGGTTCATTTAGTAAATCTCCAGAATCCAAAACTACTGGCGAGATACCTCGATTCTTCAAGTGATGAAACAATACATATTCATCTTTGATGCCAATGTCTTTGATCGTGGGATTCACTATCACTTTAGCAAAAGAATTGATCAACTTAAGAGGCTCACGTATTAGGAATACATGTTTAGCATTGTCTAATTTAGTTAAGTCAAATCCATTGATGTGGTGAGCCATATTTTTGATAAATAAGTAATCAATATTATTGGCACTCTGTTGTAGTTGGCTGATGACGATGTTAGCATCAGAAGACTGAGAACGAAGGATATCTTCACGACCAGGGTGTACTACATGAGGGTATTTATTTAGATAGTATGCATAGAATGGTTCGTCTACTCCGTGGGTATCGCTTCTATTATCAAAAGCATACATAATAGCCGTAGACATGTTTCGAGGTCCTGAGACCATATGTATGATCTTTCCCATAAGCGTATCAAAGATCTAATTCTTCCGGGTGCCAATTGAGGTTTTTGAAGTTTACTACTTTATTATCTATTACTTCGATTCCTTCAGCCTCTAATTTTTCTTGCATGATAGTGGGCGTTTGGAAATGCATGCGTCCGCTCAGTTCGCCTTTGCGATTGATTACCCTATGTGCAGGAACATCTTGATCAGATGAGTGAACTTGATTAAGTGCCCAGCCTACCATACGAGCAGAACCGAGTGATAGGTAATCAGCAATAGCACCATAAGTACTTACGCGCCCTCTAGGAATAAGGCTAGTGACGTCGTATACAGACTGATAGTAGTTGTTTTTGAGTTCTGCCATAGTCTCGTAAAAATAATGAAAGTTAGAAAGACTCTAGTTTAAAAAGCCATCGAACTTCTTTGGTAATTCCGCTTCGAAAGACATTTCCTCTCCACTTACTGGATGGATAAAGGTAAGAGCGTAACAATGCAGATAAAGTCCTTTTCCTGGATTATTTCTCGGATATAATATGTCACCTACTACAGTATGTCCAATTGAATGTAAGTGTACACGGATTTGATTCTTCCTTCCTTGTTTGATTTTTACGTCCATTATTGAAAAGCCTCCATATTTGTTACTGGGAATTGACTTTATTAGTTCATAATGAGTTTGTGCAGGTTTCTCTTTGATAGGCTGATCTATGGTACCTGTTTTTTCAGCAAGGCCATGCGCTATTACTCTATACGTTTTATCCACAGTATAGTTAGCTAGTTGCTCAGAGAGATGTCTTTGTGCTAGCATTGTCTTAGCGACTAAAAGTAAACCACTAGCAGATCTATCTAATCTATGTACTGGGTTAGGTCTCGGAAGCCTAGCTGTTTCATTTGATTCTTTTAGGTTAGAGGAGAGAGCATTAGCCAATGTTCTGTGTTGGTTTCCACTTGTCAGCAGACCAGCAGGTTTAACCACGACAGCCATATGATCATCTTCGTAGACTACGTCTATTTTGATTTTATGCACTGGGAGTACTTCGTCGGATTGCAATATCTCTATTGTATCACCTTTTTTCACCATACGGCTACTATCAGCTACGGTACCATTTAGGATTACACGATTAGCTCTAATAGCTTTTTTGAAAGAATTTCTACTTGGCGTCATAAGGAGATGAGATCCTCCATAATCAGATATTCGTACTGATTCTTCCAAAGATTCGACAATGTGTGACTCTACTACTGTTGGTTGCATATATCTTTGTTTAAATAAATTATCTTGCAAAGGAATCCTATTCTCACTCATAATCAAAATTACAAGTAAGATGTTGAAAAGAATCTCTCTTATTATGCTCTCTTTTGGCTTTTATGCCCTGTCAATGGCACAATCTTCACTAAATCCATGCGGAACTTTTGATCATAGGTCAGAATGGTTGCAAAATTTTCAGCGAAACAAAGGGTTAATTGACACTAGAGGAGGTGAGAAGATATATGTGCCACTATCAGTATTCGTTGTGAGTAAAGATGATGGTTCGGGTGAGATCGATGCAGCAGAGCTTGTTGGGTCCCTTTGTACACTCAATGAAGATTTTGAAGATTCTAACATAGAATTCTATTTACAGGGTGGATTTAAGTACTTAAGCCAGTCAGAGATGTATAATCATGATAATACGACTGACGCCGCACTTCAGATGTTTGATCTAAATGTACCTAATACGATCAATTGCTATATAGTAGGTACGGCTGCAGGAAATTGTGGATATAATCTACCGTATGCAGGAGTGGTGTTGGATATTAACTGTACAGGGTCAGAAGATCATACATGGGCTCATGAGATTGGTCATAATCTATCTCTTCCACACCCTTTCTTAGGCTGGGAAGGTGGATATGGTTATGATGGACCCTCAGTAGAGTCATTTTCTCAACCTGCACCAGAGACTGTTTTATATAATTATACATTATTCAAAGATTCACTTTTGTTAGATACCTTAATCATAGATACTGCTTATGTAGAGAAAGTGGATGGGAGTAACTGTGAATTTGCGGCGGATGGTTTTTGTGATACACCGCCAGATTATTTAGCTTATAGATGGTCATGTAATCTTTCCACTGGTCAAAGTACTGGTAATATGATTGATCCTAATGGAGAATCATTTAAATCTGACGCAACCTTAATTATGTCTTATGCTAATGATGAATGTGCAGCAAGATTTTCTCCTGAACAATCAGAAGCAATGAGAGCTAATCTATTAGATATAAAATCAGATTACCTAAGTAATCAAGTACCGGCTGCTTCGATTGAGGACTTTACGGTTACCTATACTTATCCTGTAGATGGAGAGTCTGTGGCTTTTGATTATATAGATATGTCTTGGGAGCCAGTAGAAAATGCTACACATTATTTAGTACAGATATATCTTAATGAAGGACTCACTTCAGCACTATGGAAAGACATCGTTACTGATCCCATGGCAATAGGAGAAATACCAGAAATTTATGCAGAAAGAGATGTGTACTGGACGGTATCTCCTTTTAGCAATTACGAATTTTGTACAAGTCCTGACAATCCACAGAAATTTTACATTTCTAATGTATCATCTACTGGGGAAGCGTCCATTCGAAATTGGAATGTGGTGCCAAGTATCGTAACACGTGGAAATAGTATAGCCATAGAGTCTGAAGGAAATTTGAATGGTGCGGATATGGTCATAAGAGATATGACAGGAAAAATATTGCTAAGTGAAAAAATCAATAACCAAGTAGATATTCCTGCAACATGGTCTACTGGTATTTATTTAGTACAAATAAGATCTAATGAAAGTATTCATACACAAAAAATTGTGGTGAGATAACTGCACGGATTGATATTAAATGGACAATACTAAACGAGCTTATCTAGAGCTACATGTGGCAGTACTTCTTTTTGGATTTACGGCTATACTAGGTGATTTGATACAGCTGTCAGCGGTGATGATTGTATGGTGGAGAGTGCTGATTACATGTATAAGTTTATTATACTTTGTTCAGTTTGGGCTTAAGTTAAAGTCTATTCCTAAGGATAAAGTTTTTAAATTTTTGGGAATAGGCATTTTGGTCGCATTGCATTGGATAACCTTCTACGGAGCGATAAAATTATCAAACGCTTCCGTAGCTTTAATTTGTTTTGCTTCGACATCACTTTTTACTTCGTTTTTGGAGCCTGCTATATTGGGTAGGTCAATAGAAAAATTGCAAGTGATTATGGGGTTGATGGTTATTCCTGGTATGTGGCTCATAGTAAATACTGTAGAATCTAGTATGATGAATGGTATTTATGTTGGGTTGCTTTCTGCACTTTTAGCCGCAATATTTTCTACGTTGAATAAGCGATTAATCGATGATGCCGATTCTTATTCTATAACCTTTTTGGAGTTGGGTAGTGCTTGGATATTTATAAGTTTACTAATTCCAGTATTAATTTGGAATGGTACAGACATACAGTTCTGGCCAGTAGGTTCGGATTGGATATATCTTGTGGTATTAGCATTGCTTTGTACAACACTAGCTTATATATTGTCGCTCAGAGCACTCAAGCATGTCAGCGCATTTGTAGCTAACCTCACGATCAATATGGAGCCAGTATATGGAATACTTTTGGCTATAGTATTATTGAACGACCACAAAGAATTGAGTCCAAGATTTTATATCGGTGTTGTATTGATAAGTGCAATAGTATTCAGTTATCCATTAATTAAAAAGAGACTAAATATAGATAGGTATTGATTCAACCTATTTTAATTGTAGAATTATTTTTGTTAAAATAATTTGTATTGCCAAGAACTCAGTAGAGAAAGAAGCAAGTGTTATGTTTATATTAAATACGCTAAAATAGAACGCATTGGATTTAACGGACGTGAAATATTTATTGAGGCATTGTGTGGAGATGGTTACTCAATCTAAAAGTAGTAAAGAAAATGATGTTTGGTATTATTTCATTCATATTCCTAAGACGGCAGGAACCTCCGTACGATATATGCTATACAATCAATTTCGAGCTTCTGAAATATATCCCAATAATGTAGATTACTATCTTTATAATCGTGGACGATATGTTTCTCTGAAGGATTTCAAAGTCAATAGTGAAAAATATATTACTAAGAAGACAAAGTTACTGATGGGGCATTTTCGAATGTTTCCTATTAATAATTGCAAGGAGAGAACACCTAAAACTTTCGCATTTTTTAGAGATCCGACATATAGAATTGTGTCATCAATAAATTACCATAAAGAGAAAGGTAAGAGGTATGAAAGATATACTAAAGAGGAGATCCTGTTGATGATAGAAAAAAAAGAGAGCCAACAAATGGCTAAGACTTTTGGGTATGATTCTAAGAAAAATAATATCGCAGAAACGCTAGATAGAATTAGTGGTTTAGATGCTATAGGAATCACTGAGTATATGGATTTTAGTATTCAAAACATTAATAAAACTTTCGGTTGGAAACTTTCAGATATTAATCATAGAAATAAGAGCAAAAATAGAAAGGACAGAGATGCATCGATTATTGAAAAAATAAATTCGTTAGATATGGTTGATGCGATAGTTTATAAACATGCATTAAAGGTGTTTGTGGATCAATGTAAGGCTAATGGGATATTTGTCAATCATTGAAATATATTATTGCGTTTTTTTAAGAAGTGTAAATAGTAATCGAAGAGACTGAAAAATTAAATATGTTACAAGATAATTATACAAGATTATACGACTATTGTGTAAAGCATAGCACGCCAATGGATGACTTGCTATACGAGTTAGATAGAGAGACGCATCTCAAAACATTGGCACCTAGAATGTCATCTGGTCCAATACAAGGACGAATACTAAGTCTTATATCTAATTTGACAACTCCAAAGTATATTTTAGAGATAGGGACGTTTACGGGTTTTGCTACCCTTAATTTGGTGAGAGGGCTACAGGCAGAAGGCAAACTTATTACTGTGGAAGTAAATGCAGAATTGCAATATATTTCCAACAAGTATTTTGTTAAGAGTGGTTATGCCGATCGTATCGAGCAGCGTATCGGTGACGCAAAAGAAATTATTCCAACACTGGACTATGAATTTGATTTGATATTTTTGGATGCAGGAAAGAGAGACTATCCTGTGTATTATGATCTTATACTACCTAAGTTGCGAAAAGGTGGAATTATTCTAGCAGACAACATTCTATGGAGTGGTAAGATCTTAAACGAAAAAATGGACAAAACATCATTGATACTAGATGATTTTAATAAATATGTAGTTAATGATCCTAGAGTAGAAAATGTGATACTTCCTCTTCGTGATGGAATCAATGTGATTAGGAAATTGTAGCCCATCTTATTGATTATTGATCTTGGAATGGTTACCTTTTTTCTAGAGGGTATTTTAAGCCTTCATAGCTTTTTAATACAGCTTTGACAGATCCGATAGATACTGGTGATTCTATTTGAAGGGGTATTTTGTTACCATCTTTAGAAACCCATATTTTCATTCTGGTATCTTCATCAAACACTTCTCCTGCTACTACTTCAGGGCTAAATTCGTAAGTGTCAAATTTGCCAAGATCTTTGATTTTCTTTTTCTTTTTTACTCCTCTGTACTCTACGTCAAGATCAAATATTTCTTTATCAAAAAATATCTTTACAGGAAACTTATGTCCTTTCTTTTTACTTTCAAAATCAAAGTTTCTAACATGGTATAGAATAGATACCATGTCTTGCATACATTCACCTAGATCCCAGTTTTCTATTTCTGCAGATTCTTTTGTTCTCCCATGGTAAGTGTTTGCATTGTAGTTGTCCTGGTCAAAACTAATGCTATCATATTTGATATACTTACCTTCTTTAATATCCCTTAAAAAATCTGTAGGCAGAAGCGTTTCTTTATCCATTTTAGAATAAAACTTATCATCCACTTCAAAGAAGCTATTGTATGATTGATACGTTTTTCCGGTAACGTGTACTTCGAAGTTGTCTTCGTTTTCTATTACATTAAACTTTACTTCACCCGCAGGGATCCATACAAATTTCCAGTTGTAATATAGTTTGTAGACGAGTTTTTCGCCACCTTGAAATGCATTGTTTTCTATACCTCCGCAATTGTCATCGGGTGCAATGTCTGGTGCCATCTGTGCAGTTAGAGATAGCGTAAAAAGTATAAATATACTTAGTAGTGTAGTCTTAATGTTGTTCATCATTTTGAGATGATTTTATATGGTTTACATTAAGAACGATCATAAGACCCAATAACGCTGGGAAAACGAGATTTATTACCCATAGACCAAAAGTGGCTACAAGTATTCCTCCTACATTTGCTGTGAATATAGACCAGATTATTACGGCTATTTCGCCTCTGGCTACAACACTGAGCATTGGAGGTAGCGGTATGCCACTCTGAAGTAAGTAGATTACAGACACTCCTGAGAATGCTGCAAGTACTGACAACTCTATACCAAGAAAGTATAGCATAAGTACATACTGCGTACAGTAAATCAAATATCTCAAATGTGATAAGGTTAATACTCTATTGAGTATTGGTCTATCGTATAGAGATAGTACATGAGCTTGCTTGTTTAGAAGTTTCCCCCATTTCCAGCGATTAAGCCAGTCAAGGTTGAGCTTACTTATATTGAAAAACAATGCACATAGCATAACGATTCCAAGTAGGCCTAAGATACTTCCTGCTATATAGACGAATCTATTCACCGAAAAGTAACAGAAACAGAAAATTAATGCGCCAATATATCCACCGATAATATTAGATATATTTTGTGCTATGCTACTTACTAGTGTGGCTGGGATTGATTTGGTCCTGTCATCTCCTTCTATAAGTAATAGTCTTCCTCCATATTCACCGATACGAGCAGGAGTGACTAGTCCTACGCTGATACCCGCATATATTGCTTTCATTGCATCTTTTTTGGATATATGCTTCCACGGTAATATAAGGGTTCTCCATTTTGTGCTTTCTACTATCCAATTGATCGGCATCAAGACCATACATACGACGAGGTATATCCAATTACTACCTTGGAGTCCTTGTTTTAGCTGAGACTGGATGGTTTCCATATCTTGATTCATTACAATCTGATCGTATAATACATATCCCACTAATGCGAGTAGTAGTAATTTTAGTAACCAGATTACTTTTGGTGATTGTTGAGCTGATATGGATATGCTGGATTTCATTTAGAACAATGAAGGTAGGAAATAGATAAGAATACCTATATCAATAGTACTAACGAATGTTAGACATCGATCGACATACTATCCATATAGTAGTTTAGTGTACACCATCAGAACATTAGTTTGTTAATTTAATATGGTATGGATGTATTTATGATAAGTGTGTAATTATTACCTAATATATTCTCTATGTGTCCTTATCATCAATAAAAGGGGCGTTTTTAATTGACTTCATTATCTTTGCAGTCAATATATAATAGAGGGCTGGTTTTGACTGGTACACCTCATCATTTATCAGAAGAGAAATAGAGGAATGAAGCTATCAAGGAATTGGTTATCGAGATATGTAGAACTACCTATGTCAGACGACAAACTGTCAGAGATACTGACGATTATAGGTCTGGAAGTAGAAGGTATGGAGCAGATAGAGTCCGTAAAAGGAGGTCTAGCGGGTATAGTAGTGGGTGAAGTTCTAACTTGTGGAAAGCATCCAGGAGCTGATAAACTGTCTATAACTACAGTAGATCTAGGTAACGGTGAGGATCCTGTACAGATCGTTTGTGGAGCACCTAATGTCACTGCAGGGATCAAAGTATTAGTAGCTACGGTAGGAACGACGTTATATGGCGAGGATGGAGAGCCATTCAAAATCAAGAAAGGAAAAATCAGAGGAGAAGCTTCGCTAGGGATGATCTGTGCTGAAGACGAACTAGGTCTTGGCCAGAGCCATGATGGTATTATGATCCTGCCAGCAGATGTAGCTACGGGTACACTTGGAGCGGACTATATAGATCTTGATAATGATACGGTATATGATATTGGACTAACACCAAATAGGTCTGATGCAACATTCCATGTAGGTGCAGCTAGAGATGTAGCAGCATACCTCACTTTTCATAGTGGAGAGTCTGTGGATGTTAAGATGCCGGATACTTCAGCATTTAAGACAGAAAATACTACTCTCGAGTTTGATGTAGAAGTCGAAGATAAAGTGGCTTGCCCTAGGTATAGTGGTGTAACTATCTCAGGTATAACTGTAGGTCCATCACCTGACTGGATGCAGAGATATCTCAATGCAGTAGATGTAAGACCTATCAATGTGATAGTAGATATCACCAATTTTGTTTTGCATGAAATGGGTCAACCTTTACATGCGTTTGATGCTGATAAGATTCCATCTAAAAAGGTTGTGGTTAAAAAACTAGCACAAGGAACTGAATTCAAGGCGTTGGATGAGACGACTCGTAAACTAGATGCAGATGATTTAATGATCTGTGATGCAGATGGGAATAGTCTTTGTCTTGCAGGTGTATTTGGAGGAATAGACTCAGGAGTAACTGATGGTACCGTTAATATATTTTTAGAGTCAGCTCACTTTAATGCAGGAAATATCAGAAGAACGAGCACAAGGCACTTGTTACGTACAGATGCTGCGAAAGTATACGAAAAAGGAAGTGACCCTAATGTAACTGTTGCCGCCTTAAAGAGAGCAGCACAACTTATGGTTGAGTTAGCTGGAGGAACTGTTACATCAGAAATAATAGATGTATATCCTACTGTAATTAAGCCAGTTGAGATTCATCTTAAGTACCAAAAGGTTACAGATATGTTTGGTGTAGAGATCTCTAAAGATGAGATGCATGCTATACTTAGAGCTATGAATATGGAGATTTCCTCTGTAGGCGATAGTAGTATCAAAGTAAAAGTACCTACGGATAAGGCTGATGTTACTAGAGATGTGGATTTAGTCGAAGAATTAATGAGGATCTATGGATTCAATAAAATTCCAATTCCTACTAAAGTACAGAGTACAATCTCATACAAACAACATCCTGATAGAGTAGCGGTACGCAATTTGTTATCTAATCATTTGGCGGCACAGGGGTTTTATGAGATGATGGGCCTTTCTCTAATAGAGTCTAAGCATTACGCCGATCAGACAGATATCGATAGCTCTGAATTTGTATATATTAACAACACATCTAATATTCACTTGGATATCATGCGTCCGGAAATGATGCGCAGCGGATTATTGTCTGTGCTGCATAATCATAATAGACAGCAGCTAGATGTAAGATTATTTGAATTAGGGAAATCATATAGAGCGCTAGGTGACGATTTTGAAGAGACGGAGCATTTAACCCTATTTATGAGTGGTAAGCGCTATGGAGAATCTTGGATGACAGATGCCAAGAAGTCAGTAGATTACTTTGATATTAAGAGATACGTACATAGTGTATGCTCTAGACTGGGGATACAGAAATATCAAGTTAGTGAGATTGAAAACGATAGTAGATTCCAATATGGGCTATCTTACCATCGAGGTAAAGATGAGATCGTAAGATTTGGAGCAGTGCAAGGAGAAATAGCGGATAAGATGGGTCTCAAGACAGATACTTACTACGCAGAGTTTCATATGGATGTGATCATTAAGGCATTAGCTAAAGAGATCAAAGTAGTAGAACCAAGTAAATTCCCTAATTCGCGGAGAGATCTAGCAGTAGTGGTAGACAAGAGTGTAGGATTTGCCGATCTAGAGAAAATGGCGAAAAGCGCAGATAAGAAGTTGCTTAAAGAGATTAATCTCTTTGATGTATATGTGGATGAAGAACGATTAGGTAAGGATAAGAAGTCATATGCCATTAGCTATATGTTTGAAGATGCGACTAAGACGCTCAAGGATAAAGATGTGGATAAGATTATGAAGAAAATCATGGGTAGCTATGAGCACCAGTTAAGTGCAGAGATCAGGAAATAGATCAAAGTATCACGTTTAACAATTGATATTCTTCAGAAGAATTAGTAATAGCTTGGCTACATATTTGTGATAGACTAGTATAATGCTAATGGGCTTAGATACATTACAAATCATTATAATATATGACTTTACTGATAATAAGCTTAAAAGCTATATATTTGACGTATGCAATCTATCCAAAACAGATTAGATATGCTACAGAGCAAACTCAATAGACTTGTCCAAAAGATGGATGAGCAGAGAACTGCTTATGATATAATACAAAACGAAAACAATAGACTAAAGACCTCGCTGATAGAGAAGGAAAAAGAAATCAATCAGTGGAAGTCTAAAGTAGATAGTGCAATAGACTCTGCTCAAATAGAGGAGAATCAACAGATGATAAAGGCAAAAATAGAGGGATACGTAGGAGAGATAGATGAATGTATAGCCCTCATAAAAGCCATGTAAGCGATATGGATGACGCTCAAAAAAAGATCAATGTAGTGATCGCTGGAAGATCATTTCCAGTGAAAGTCACTGAAGAGGAAGAGAAGTCCGTACGTAATATAGAAAAGGATATAAATAGTCAAGTTCTTGAATTTCAGCAAAAATATACTGATAAGGACAAGCTAGATTTAGTAATAATGGTGCTTCTTACAAAAGCATTTGAGCTAGATAGAATCCAATCTCTGGAGGAAGACATCAGTCAAGCCCATGCACAAATAGATACTTTGGAATCCACAGTAGACCAATTATTATAGGTCGATTTACTTTTCGTTTCTCACATTTACTGGGTTATATGTCGACTTTCTAAGGCATTAATATGATTATAGATCATATGGTGGCAAGAAAGCATTTATTAATAATACATAAATCAAATAAAAGAGATGGAATACATCATCGGAGCTGTGGGAGCAGTTTTAGGCCTTATAATAGGTTACTTCGCTAAATCATCATCAGTGGGAGGTGCGGCCCAAAAAGAAATAGAAGCCGCTAATGCAAAAGCAGATCTTACAATCAAAGAGGCTGAAAAAACGGCATCTAGAAAATTAGACGATGCTAAGTCTAAAGCGGATCTCATAATTGAGAAAGCAGAGCAAAAAAACGAATCTATTAAACAAAAGAAGATTCAAGAAGCTAGATCAAAATTTAGTAAACTCAAGTCTGAATATGAGACATATAAGAGTGAGCACAAGGTAGAGATGAAAGAGCGTGAAGTGCAGATCATAAGTAAAGAGAAAGATTTGCAGATTAAAATTGATAAGTTTTCAAGTAAAGAAGAGGCTGTAGAGAATAGAGAAGTAGAAGTAAAGACCATCAAAGAAAATCTAGAGAAGCAACTTAAAATTATAGCTAGAAAGAAAGAAGAGCTAGAAAACGCGAATGAAAAGCATATCAAAGCGCTAGAGACAGTTGCAAGATTAAGCGAATCGGAAGCCAAAGAACAATTACTAGAAGCTGTCAGAGCGAAAGCAGCTACTGAGGCAATGAGTATTGAAAAGAAGGCAGTAGAAGAGGCTAAGGCAAACGCTAGCAAAGAGGCTAAAAAGATAGTTATACATGCAATCCAAAGATCATGTGCAGAGTATACTATTGAAAATACGGTTTCAGTTTTCAACTTAGAGTCCGACGATATCAAAGGACAAATCATTGGTAGAGAAGGTCGTAACATACGTGCATTAGAAGCGGCAACTGGTGCGGAAATCGTAGTAGATGATACACCAGAAGCTATCATTATATCTAGTTTTGATCCTATCCGTAGAGAGGTATGTAGATTATCTCTAAAAAGACTAGTAGCAGATGGTCGTATTCACCCTGCTAAGATTGAAGAGGTAGTCGAAAAGACTCGTAAGCAATTAGAAGAGCGAATCGTTGAGATCGGAGAACGTACAGTAATTGATTTAGACATACATGGCCTTCACCCATACTTAGTGAGAATGGTTGGACGTATGAGATTTAGATCTTCTTATGGTCAAAACCTATTAAAGCACAGTATTGAAACAGCAACACTTTGTGGTACTATGACTGCCGAGCTAGGGATGAGTCCTAAGCAAGTGAAGATGGCTAAGAGAGCTGGTTTACTACATGATATTGGAAAAGTAGCTGAAGAAGAATCAGAGCTTTCACACGCACTCATAGGAATGGAGATGTGTAAGAAGCATAACGAGCATGAAGTAATACAGAATGCAGTAGGTGCTCACCACGATGAGATGGAGATGAATAATATTATCTCACCAATCGTACAAGCATGTGATGCGATATCTGGTGCAAGACCAGGAGCTCGTAGAGAGATACTGGAGAGTTACCTCAAGCGTATCGGAGAGTTAGAAGAGATCGCTATGAATCACGAAGGGGTAGAGAAGGCTTATGCGATACAAGCAGGTAGAGAGCTTCGTGTAATTGTAGAAAGTGAAAAAGTAAGTGATCAATATGCAGATGATCTAGCATTTATGATATCACAGAAGATAGAGCAAGAAATGCAATATCCTGGTCAAGTAAAAGTGACTGTGATTCGTGAAAAGAGAGCAACGGCTGTGGCGAGATAAATTGATTGCAAATCAATTTATAAATTCCAAAGTTTTTAAAATTCCAAATTTCAAATCGTGATGTGGCTGGCGCCGGCGCTTTTGGAGTTTGGAATTTCTTTTTTAGAACTGATTTCTTTTTTGAATTTTTACGAAAGTATTTCGTCCTATGATTGAATTTTTAAAATCACTTTTTCGTTCTACCCCTGAAGAAACTTATGACCCAATGAAATATTTAATAGTAGGTCTTGGCAATATCGGTTCTGATTATGATGATACTCGTCATAATATCGGATTCGATGTGGTAGACATGATGGCTAAAGACGCAAACAAATCCTGGAAGCAAGAGACCTTGGGAGATGTCGCAGAGATCAAGCACAAAGGTCGTACGTTAGTATTGCTGAAGCCGTCTACATTTATGAATCTCAGTGGTAAAGCTGTAAAGTATTGGATGGAGAAGAAGAAAATTCCAGTAGAGAATATGCTTGTAATAGTCGACGAATTACAATTAGATCTTGGTGTTATTCGTCTCAAAGCAAAAGGAAGTGATGGAGGCCATAATGGACTTAAAGATATCGCGGATAAGTTAGGGTCAACAAAATACTGTAGACTTCGTGTCGGTATAGGTAATGACTTCCGTAGGGGCCAGCAAGTTGATTATGTATTAGGTAAATGGAATGCTAAAGAAAAGGATGAACTCATCGAAGTGATACCTAGAGCTTGCGAAGCGGCTAAGAGTTTTGCTGCGGTAGGACTGAAGTTTACGATGGAAAACTTTAATAAGAAATAGCGCAGCTTTTATTACGCAAGAAATAAAAACGCGCGGACCGAGTATTGCAAAGGTGGGTTTTTCTTCGAAAGAATTAAAAAAAATACGCAGACAATATGCACATCACAAAAGGAGTATAGGTTTTTATAAAAGGAACGACTTTAATAAGAAAAACCACTTCACAATTAAGCGAAGTGGTTATTTCTAAAGGTGCACTTGGGCAACCAGCTATATAGAATAGTGTCTATCCAGGATAACTGATCAAAATAAAACTGAGTAATGCCCCTAGCAAGCCTACGGCAAGCCAAAGTCTGCTATCTACTAGCAAACTGTCGTCGTCTTTGTGCAACATAAAATTGAGTTTTGGTATTGGTTGAGGAATGCTTCCAATCCTCTGTAAAAAGTTTCGTCGTCTTTTGTAGTTCAGTAGGATGCTAGACAAACCGTGAACAGTCACCCTACTGACTACACCATACCATATGCCAATAGCATACCATGAGAAATAATCATTATATGTCTTGTACACCTCTACGAAGGCTTGGTTTTGGGGTAATTGACTCATAAGATATTTGACAGGAGTGTTGGGTCTTGTTTTTCAGGCTGTTGTGTATGTATATTTTGCTTTATGTGTGTCAAAGTATAATTATTACTCATTTGTTATTTACCGATAATTATTTCTTTGGGTAGATGATGTGTGTACCAATGTTAGTGAATGGCTCCGTTTAGTTAGTTATAAAACGGGTAAGTGCATTCGTAGTAGATATGTATCGTGAATGCACATTATATACTTTGATATAAGGTGGAATAGAGGGTAAGTACGAGTTTGGAACAGTTCAAGTTTTACTTCTATTTGGATCTATAATAGGTTCTATTCATGAAGAAGTGAGTTTCAAATACATCCGAAAAGCATCAAAGTGTTGCCTGGTCATTTTCAGATTCATAGATCAATTAATAATAAAAGTCATGTTTTTTATTTTTTTTTCAAATTACAATAGTGTGATGTTGTCGAGCTTTGAATGCGCAACCGTCCGCTAGCTTACCATATCTATTCGCTGCTGCTTTTACCCCTTAGCAACCAATTTTGAATTGTTGTCGTATAGGAAGTTGTATCTGATATTCATTTATAATTCAGAACATTTTATATGAAACAAATTTATTCAAAACAGAAAATATTTAAGAATTATGAATTTTAGATTATTGAGTTTTTTAATGATTGCCATGAGTATAGGATTTGCATCTTGTTCTGATGATGAGGATAATACTTCTACTGATACTCCGGAAATACTGTCTGTTAATTTTACAGGATTAGAAAATCTTGGAGCGGGTTATGCTTATGAAGGTTGGGTAATAGTAGATGGTGCTCCAGTATCTACTGGGGTATTTACGGTAAACGATAATGGTGACTTATCGGAGAATTCTTTTAATGTACCAGGACTAGCAGATGCATCTACTTTTGTATTAACAATCGAGCCATCTCCTGATAGTGATCCTACACCTAGTGCAGTTCATTTAGTAGCAGGTGATTTTAACGGCAATACAGCTAATCTTGATGTAGGACATGAAGCTGCATTGGGAGAAGATTTTGAGTCAAGTACTGGAGCATTTATATTGGCTACCCCAACAGACTCTGATGATACTAATGAGCAGAGCGGAGTCTGGTTTCTCGATAATAGTTCAGGAATGCCAGTGGCAGGACTTGATCTTCCTGAACTTCCTGAAGGATGGATATATGAAGGTTGGGGAGTTGTAGATGGTACTCCGATTACAACTGGAAAATTTTCTAATGTGACTGGAGTTGATAATGCAGCTCCGTATAGCGGACCAAATGCAGGACCACCATTTCCAGGAGAAGACTTTTTACTAAATGCACCAGCCGGAGTATCGTTTCCAACGAATATAGCTGCAGCTGTGATTTCAATTGAGCCAGTACCAGATAACAGTGCGGCACCATTTTTACTCAAGCCATTAGTAGGTACAATAGATGCTAATGCGGAGGTGCATTCTACTTTGCCTATGGGAAATAATGCTGTAGCAACAAACCCTCAAGGAACAGTAACTAGAAATTAAATACACGCTTTTTTTGGGTTGAGTGTATTGAAATGTCAATGCGCTCAATATAGGTCACTATTCTCTAGTCATGAGTAGTGGCCTGTTTTTTTTTGATAAGCCAGATGTCGAGTATAAAGTACGCTTTCTATTTACTAGAGTTAGCTTTTTAATTATTAATGTTAAAGTAGGAAAAATAGCCAATTGGATAGGAATAATTGCCATTTGGTAGAGGATGGATATGTCTCATATTTGTATCATAATAATTGAAATATAAATTAACACTAAACAATAATAGAAATGAACAAGATTAAATTTTTACTCGCCGCTTTTGCTTTTGTATTCACAATGACTAACACTATTTCTGCTCAGAATATGGCTGAAAAAAAGATGGTATTACATAGTGATATATCCGTAATAGAATTAGCACAAGTAGATGGAGCCTTTACTACGGAGTCGCTAACTCTTAAGCCAGGGAAATATCAATTTAAAGTGACCAACACGGAAGTAAACCATGAGGTAGGATTTGTAATCCAGAAAGCTGCTGATAAGGATGGAGATGTAATGAAAACTGCAGTAGAAAATTCTTTTGCACAAAATATGATTGCTAAAGGTAAAACTGAGTCAACAGGTATAGTAGAGTTGAAGGCCGGTGAGTATGTGTACTCATGTCCACTTAATCCAACACCTAAGTACACTATTACAGTAAAATAATAGCCTAGGATTCAATAATTTCATAGTTTTTCAATTGGTTTATTTAAGTCCATGCCTGATTCAGGTATGGACTTTTTTATCTATTGTACTTCTCTTGTCTATGGCTCAACAATGATTAGAAACTTGACATTGTAGATTATTTATCGTATTTTATAAGCCAACCAAAAAATCTATTATGAGAGTTAAAGGAATAAGTGTAAAGGTAATTAGTGTGACAGGGACTTTTGTTTCATTTAGATATCAATCATCAAACAGTAAAAGTAGGTGTAAGAAAGAGGAGTTTATGAAGAGTATGGAAAGTGGTGTTTTTAATGTAAAGAATCCTGAAATATTTGGCAAGGAATAGTAGTGCCAAGCGAATTTGATGTTGGAATAAAATAGATGTCAATTTAGATTACCAATCGATAGGTCTATAATCCTTTAGAAATTTACCGCACCAATGTTTTCCTGTATTGATTCCATCGAATAATGGGTCCAATACTCTGGCTGCACCATCTACAATATCAAGAGGTGGTTGGAAATCATGATCTTCTTCCTTACGTTTTGCTAGCTCTACTGGATCTTCATCTGTAACCCAACCTGTATCTACAGCATTCATATAGATGCCATATTTTGCAAAGTCTGTCGCTGCAGTATGAGTCATCATGTTGAGCGCCGCCTTTGCCATATTGGTGTGTGGATGGCGATCTTCTTTGTAGAATCTATGAAATTTTCCTTCCATAGCAGATACATTGATGACATGTTTCATCCCTGTATTTTCTTTTTTCATCAGAGTGGCGAGGCGGTTACATAATACAAATGGTGCTACACTATTGACGAGTTGAACTTCGAGCATCTCATCTGTACTGATTTCTCCTAATTTGAGCCTCCAGCTATTAGTATTACGTAAGTCTACTTGCTGCAGATCGGCATCCAGTTTTCCATCAGGAAATACCTCTTCTGTAGCTAACGAATTATCTATGGTATAAGGTATTTGTGAAAGCTGCGCACTAGATGTAAGTCCAACGCCAACTTGTTTTCCTTGCCATGCTACTGGAGCATTTTTATTTTCATTATCTGCCGCTTCTATATTTAATGAGGATAGCTCCTGTACTACATCATGATGATCTCTAAGTAGATCTTGTGCAAGTGCTGGCAAATCATTGTAATCTGAAGCTTCGTTAGGCATTAGATGTTTATAGAACCCTGTAGGACGACGAACAGTTTGTGCTGCATTATTGATCAAGACATCTAGTCTTTCGTACTGTTGTTCTACATAGTTGCAAAATATTTCAACACTAGGTATATGTCTTAGATCTAGTCCATGAATTTTTAGTCTATGTCCCCATTCTGTAAAGTCAGCTTCTTTAGAGTATCGTATTGCGGAATCTACAGGAAATCTGGTAGTGGCAATTACAGTGGCTCCAGCTCTGAGCATCATTAACGTAATATGATATCCAATTTTAAGTCTTGATCCAGTGACTAGAGCTACTTGACCTTTCATACTCGCCGTTTGAAATCTCTTAGCGTAGTTAAAGTCTCCACATTCTTTACACATCGTGTCATAGAAGTGATGTAGTGTATCGTACATTGTCTTGCATACGTAGCAGTTACGAGGAGAGGAAAGTTTCAAATCTTTATCAGCTTCTGCACCCGTAAGATCTATCATAGTAGGAGCTACAAATATTGAAGCTTCTCTTGCGGATCGTATACCTGTTTCTTTACGTGCGTGCTTATCTTTTTCTGCTTGCTTTCTTTTAGCAGCTTTCTTGGCATCTTTTCTTCTGCGTTGGTATTCATCGCGATCTGGTCTAGAGAGTGTGCCAGCAGCTTTCATCAATGCACGTTTTTTTTCCTCTGGCATATCCCAGATCTGATCTGTATGAGCATTGATAGATTGTAGAAATGCAATACATTGATCTATTTGCTCAGGAGTGAGCGTATTTTTATTCTCTTCTTTATTGGGTTGCTGATCAGCCATCTATTCTGCTCTGGTTTTGAATCACAAAGCTAATGAATGAGATGATAAAGTGAAAGGTATATGATAGAGTCTATACCATTCCTGATTTCTTTACCTTTTTAAGCTCTTTAGTATTCTGTTTAGTAGTGACAGGGACTAGTTGTACATTGTATTTATAGGCATATAGTGTAGCAGCGACACTACCGAAAAATGGTGCTATAAATGGGCCTAGTATAGGAATGAAGATAATAGCATTGACTACGACTCCTAACACGACTGCGGCTCCTACGTGCTGACGAATCTTAAGGAGACTTGTTTTTATTTTGATGTCAAACTGTTCATTATAATTGTCAATAAAGGAATATCCGATAAAGTAAGAATACACGAAGAACATGATAAAGGGACCTATGGTCTTCATCCCAATAAACCCCAAAAGTATACTCAGTACTATACTTGCTGCATAACCTTTGAAAAAGCTCTGAAACATAATCTTAATCATTCTTATCTCAGCATTGATGAATTCTTTCAGTTTGGGCTTTGATTCACTATCAGATATGATATTAAGTGTCGAAACAGAGAAGTGAAATATGATTACTTCCAATAGTATTAGTAGAGTATATTTTGTACCACTAGAAATAGCACCGTCTCTACTTTCTCTAACCGTTTGACCTACTATACCGTTTTTATCTGTGAGCTCTTGACTAATATTTCCTTGAAGTCCAATAGGATCTAGGTGTGACGGAAAAAGGTCATCAAACAACCAAACGGATAAAAAAGCAGATAGTACTATGGATGTGGCTGCCATCCATCGATTTGACCAAAAGCCTTTCCAAAGTTTATTTTCTTTGATAAAAGGATACGTCTTTTTCATTTCCACGAGCATGTTGAGACCATGTTCTGGAGCTTTGAGAATATTGAAGGTATCTATTACGGACATTCAATAAAGATAAGAATCTCAAACATATAGTCACAATAAAGGCCCTCCAAGAATAAATCCCTGAAAGGCCCCCCTAAATATGTGCGTCTTGAATGAAAGGCAATTAAATCCTTGATTCTATATATATACGATTGATAGGTATAAAACGGATTTCCCTAATGCATAATTATGTAAACTGTTATTAGAAATGAGGTTTTTCATATACTTGTTAACCAGAACATATTTGGATGATTTATGAAATTAAAAGCCAATATTGTATCTAGTTATAATATGCTTTCGTACGCCACCTAATAAACACTTATCTTTGCGGATATGCGAGTACATCGACCAATTACAGATTGGCTTCCTATTACCAAAAAAGAAGTCGAAGCCCACGGATGGGAAGAACTAGATATAATACTGATATCTGGGGATGCTTACGTGGATCATCCTGCATTTGGTGCAGCAGTGATCGGACGTATTATTCAAAGTGAAGGTCTTAGGGTAGGGATCATACCGCAACCCAATTGGCAAGATGATCTTCGTGATTTTAAGAAATTTGGGAGACCAAAGTTGTTTTTTGGAGTGACGAGCGGCTGTATGGATACTATGGTCAATCATTATACGGCGTCACGTAGACGTAGATCTACAGATGCCTATACGCCAGGTAATCAAGCAGGGTTTCGCCCAGATTATGCCGTGATGACTTATACGAAGATATTGAAGGAGCTTTATCCTGATGTGCCGGTGCTTATCGGAGGTATAGAAGCATCACTAAGAAGAGTGACTCATTATGATTATTGGAAGGACGAGCTATTTCCTAATATATTAGAGGCGAGTGGCGCCGATATGTTAGTTTATGGAATGGGAGAGATGCCACTAAGAGCAATCATGCAGATGGCTAAGGAAGGTGTACCACTCAATAAAATGACGCATATCCCACAGACTGCATTTCAGATAGGAAGAAGAGATGAGATACCTAATCCTGACCTATGGCCGATCAAAGTACTGGCTAACCATGAGAAATGCCTTAGAGATAAAAGAGCATTTGCAGCCAATTTTAAGAATGTAGAACAGGAAAGTAATAAGACGAAAGCGGATCGATTGGTTCAAGATGTAGCTGATCACAAGCTTATTGTCAATCCCCCTTATCCACCTATGACGGAGAAAGAGATAGATGGATCCTTTGACTTACCATATACGAGATTACCACACCCCAAATACGCTAAACGCGGAGATATACCTGCGTATGAGATGATTAAGTTCTCTATCAACATGCATAGAGGATGTTTTGGTGGTTGTAGTTTCTGTACTATATCAGCACACCAAGGCAAGTTTGTTACTAGTAGGTCGCAGGAGAGTATCATGAAAGAAGTGGATACTGTGACTAATATGCCAGATTTCAAAGGATATATCAGTGATCTTGGTGGTCCATCAGCTAATATGTATGGCCTCAAAGGTAAAGTACAAGAGATCTGCGATAGATGTGTAAGTCCGTCGTGCATCCACCCAGTAGTATGTAGTAATCTTGATGCTGACCATAGTCAGATGACTGAGCTTTATAAGAAAGTAGATGCGCACCCTAAGGTGAAAAAGGCCTTTGTTGGTAGTGGAATTAGATATGATTTACTCGTACCAGAATATAATAAACAGCACAACGATAGCATCGATGAATATGTTGATCAGCTCGTCAGTAGGCACGTATCTGGCCGTCTCAAAGTAGCACCAGAGCATACCAGTGATGATACGTTGAAGGTGATGAGAAAGCCTTCATTTAAGCATTTTCATTCATTCAAAAAGAAGTACGAAGAGGTAAATGAAAAGCATGGCCTTAACCAGCCTTTGATACCTTACTTTATATCTAGTCATCCAGGATGTAAGCCACAGGATATGGCTAATCTAGCTGCTGAGACCAAGTCAATGGGATTTAAGCTGGAGCAAGTACAAGATTTTACGCCTACACCGATGACTGTGGCCACGATCATATATTATACAGGATTACACCCATATACGCTGAAGCCTGTCTTTACTGCTAAGACGGATAAAGAGAAGAAGAATCAGCACATGTTTTTCTTTTGGTATAAAAAAGAAAATCGTCAAAAGATCAGGGATAAGCTCAATGGTATAGGCCGAAAAGATTTAGTAGAAAAACTACTTGACGATAAGAAAGTAAGAAAGCAAGAAGCAATCAGAACTCGTAGTGGATCTGTACCAAGCAAGCGTAAGCCGTCTAAAATCAAACCTGACAACAAGAGGGTAGGAAAGAGCAGGAGAAAGTAGATGTAAGGGTATAAATAGGTTTTTTTGTTATACCTAACAGATGCTTTTATGGTGTTTGTATGAACAGATATCGGTTATGTACTGAAATTTAAAGACCATTTTCGCCTAACAGCAAAGAAACGGATCACGAAAACTATAGCCATCGAAACGGCCATATTAATGATTTCTTGTGGGAAGATAGTTTCCAGTATTAGAAAGGATATGGCACCGATAAGACAGGCGGTGGCATATATCTCAGCTCTGAATATTAGGGGAACCACACCAGTCAATACATCTCTGATTACACCACCAAATACTGCTGAAACTGTACCCATCATTATCGCTATAACAGGTGAGAGTCCTACGCCAAGAGTTTTCTGCAAGCCAAGTATAGTGAATAATCCTATTCCAATAGTATCAAAGAGAAACATGCCTTTACGAAATCGTGTAATATGTGGTCTAAAGGCGTATGCAAGAATAAGAGCGATTAATATCACCAAGAGGTAGTTTGTATCTTTCATCCAACCGACTGGCGTCTCACCAATCAATATATCCCTAAGTGTACCTCCGCCTACAGCGGTAACCAAGCCTATGATTAGCGAACCTACAATGTCAAATTTATTATGGATGGCGGTAAGTACGCCGCTAATGGCAAACACCATGGTACCAATGAGGTCGAGTGCATATATCCAGTCCATGAAGTTAGTTGTTTTTGCTGTTTATGTATTAGGCTGTACGAAGCTACTACTTACACAGTAAATATTTTTACCTTCATCATTATAAAGTATTAAAGATTATAGCATGAGAAATGAATTTTTGATTGGATCCTTATTGGCAGTAGCAGGTACTGCTTTGTTGGGTTATTTTGTTGGCAGCGGGTGGTATTGGTTATTCGCAATAGTAGGACCATTAGTGCTATTAGGTTATTATGATTTTTTTCAAACGAAGAGTGCGATTGTACGGAATTTTCCATTAGTGGGTAGATCTAGATTTGCTGCGGAATGGCTTAGACCTAAATTGTACCAATATTTTATAGAACCAGATACTGACGGTAGACCGTTTTCAAGAATATTTAGAAATATAGTATATCAAAGAGCAAAGGGACAATTGGATACTACTCCATTTGGAACTCAATTAGATGTATATGAAGAAGGGTATGAATGGATGAACCATAGTATCAATGCTATAGACCATCATGATATCAATCATGATCCGAGAGTCATTGTGGGTGGTCCAGATTGTAAACAGCCGTACTCGGCTAGTATGCTTAATGTATCAGCGATGAGTTATGGATCATTGAGTTCAGCAGCGATCAAAGCGCTGAATGGTGGAGCTGCTTTAGGGGGATTTGCGCATAATACTGGGGAAGGTGGAATCAGTCCATATCATGATGAATATGGAGGTGACCTTATATATCAGATCGGTACAGGATATTTTGGTTGTAGAGCTAAGGATGGCAATTTTGATGATGAGCTATTTCGTCAAAGAACTGCCGCGGATAATGTCAAGATGATTGAGGTTAAATTATCTCAGGGAGCGAAACCAGGACATGGAGGTATATTGCCAGCGAAGAAAGTAACCGAAGAAATATCAAAAATTAGAAATGTACCTATGGGTGAAGATGTAAACTCTCCGCCATACCATAGAGCCTTTAATACTCCAGAAGGATTATTGAAATTTATAAAACGCTGTAGAGATTTGTCAGGCGGAAAGCCTATAGGATTTAAGTTATGTGTTGGTGCTAAGCACGAATTTATAGCGATCTGCAAAGCAATGGTACATACAGGTATTAAGCCTGACTTTATTACTGTGGATGGAGGAGAAGGTGGTACTGGAGCGGCACCACTAGAATTTAGTAATAGTGTGGGTACCCCAATGAAAGAAGGTCTCGCATTTGTATATGATGCATTGATAGGGTTTAATCTAAAGAAAGATATTAAATTGATATCATCTGGAAAAGTAGTTTCAGGATTTCATATTTTTAGAGCAATGGCTTTAGGTGCGGATATCTGTTATTCAGCTAGAGCTATGATGATGGCGGTAGGATGTATACAAGCTTTAGAGTGTAATCATAACACGTGTCCTACTGGTGTAGCTACACAAAATCCAGAACTAGTTGCAGGGTTAAATGTAGAAGATAAAAGACATCGCGTAGCTAGGTATCAAAAAGAGACAATTAAATCATTTGTAGAATTAATGGCCGCCGCAGGAATCAAAGATCCTGACGAGATCAATAGATATCATATTCACCGTCGAGTGGCGATGAATTTTAGTCAGTGTTATTTAGAGATATTTCCATATATGACTGAGGGTGGACTCTTAGAAATGAAGACTACACCTGATGATTGGAAGATGCATTGTGCTATGGCAGATACGCAAAGTTTTTCTCCTAAGATTCAATCAGTATTTATCGAGGAGGATTAATAATTATTTTGAGACTACTAAGTTCGTAGTGATGGGTAAGCTTAAAGTCTTATAATATAATTTGATTTTTTTTCAGCTTACCGATCGTATTTACGCTTGGGAGCCTGAAAAAAAGTAAAGCGTAAAAAACCAATTTAATTGGGTTGTGCTCCGTTGTAAAGAATGAGAGTAATACCCCAAGAGGTTGGTTTTACAACAAGATCTGCGGTGTTCACATCTACGTTAGGAATAAGTTCTCCTTTGAAAGGCACCAAATCATATTCTCCTAATGAGAAGTGATAATAAGGCTTAATAGAAAGAGCTATTTTGTCAGACGCAAATTCAAAATTTAAATACAACCTACTTGCTAGTTCTTTTTGATCTAGAAATTCCCTAGTTCTATTACTTCCAGAAATTTTAGATTTAAATTTTAAAGTTTCGTAACCGAGAGAAGCACCAAAACCAAAAATGCCAAATTGATTTTCCAATGCCAATCCATAATAGAGATTAGACGTTGATATTTTATCAGTGAAGTTGACTCCGTTTTCGTTGCCTATAGCTTCGCTGTCTCCAGTGTATCTGTGAGCAAACATCTCTATGGCTGCAGTGTAAAATCTATAGCGTAGACCTAATGCCACACCAGATTTATTTTTTGCTTGGTTCAATGGAGCTTCTAATTCTGAAATTGACTTACGCTCCGCGTTATATTTGCTGATTAGATTAGCAAGTACAGCATCATTACTACGATTGTACTCATAACCTACTTTGATGTTGAGCTGAGCAGATAGACTCAACCCTATGAGTAGGATCACAGCTATGATATATATTCTAGTATTGGTTGGTTTTAACATGTTTTTCTTTCACAGTTGGTCATAGACATATTACATATAATCATAAATTGAGCCAAACGAGTTTTCAAAGCCTATTCTACTCTTGCTACTGGGTATCTTTTATAGCCTTCTTCGTAGTAAGGTGAACGCTGATAGATCCAATTTAACTGGGCCTTAGCATCTTCCGAAAATTCTGAATCCGACCTTTTTTTTGATTCGAAAGCTGCTTTTAGACCTGCATCTTTTTTAAGTAAACTCGCTGCTAAATCTTCGAATACATAAGCTGAGAAATGCTCTTTCTGCATGAGAATTCCATCCATAAAATTCCAAGCGAAGTAGGAGTCTGGGTGTTGTGGCTCTAATGTAGCCATGATATAATTATTGCTAGTCTGGTCAGTATATACGATGTAATCTCCTGCATATACTTTGAGATTAACATCCTTTTGACTCACCTCTACATCGTAGTGTAGATAATGTCCTTCGTATGCTTTTTGGTCTTTATAATTTTCTATGAAGTAGCTTTTTACTTGCATTGTTTTATCTGCATCGATGCGTTCTACTTTTACTCCATTCCACATGAGACGATCTGCGATTTCGTGATACGCTTGTGGAAACACATAGGCTTTTGGCTTTTGTACTTGTAAGGTGCTTCTGTATGTATTATAGAATGGTATCTCTTTTTCGTAAGGACTGTTTCGATCATAATATAATCTAGATTGTCCTGTTACTGCACTTGGCTTGTATTTAGCTTCATATCCTTTAAAAGTAATCGTCTCAGCTTGATCGAAATCTAGAGTATATCGTAGGTCAAAAGTCGATTTGGTACGTGTGTCCTCATCTGCTTTACTTCTCGCCACCATGAGTTCTGATCTATGGCGCTGTATATGCTCTAGCATCGTAAGGCTAAAGTCGTATGTACTGAGTACACGATCTTCGTAAGACTTGAGCATATGTGTCTCAGGCATAAATGAGATCGTATTATGCATAGCGGCATATCCAGATGAGTATCTCGGAAGATCTAAAAAGCCAGCGATACCTTCATCAGGCGTACTGCGTGCATATACATAAGGTGTCATTTCATATCGCTTAGCTGCCATTCCGCTATAGAGTTCAGGCAACATCTTTTGAGTCATATAAGATGAAACATGTTTATTAAGCTGATCTTTTTGAGTTGCTATTAATGTCATTACATATTGGTAGTCTGCTCCGTTGCTTGTATGATTATCTATCATCACTTCTGGCGACCATCTATTAAATAGTTGATTGAATGACTGAGCGTTTTTGCTATCACACTTGACAAAATCTCGGTTGAGGTCTAAGTGACGGACATTGCCACGAAATCCATATTCCTCTGGTCCATCTTGGTTTGCTCTGCTATATGATCCGCGATTGAGTGCACCGCTGATATTATAGTAAGGTACAATGACCACCACTACATCTTGCAGTAATTTATGTTTGGTAGGATCGATCATAAGATCTCTTGAGAGCATCATACTGGCATCTACGCCACAAGGTTCTCCTGGGTGGATTGCATTGTTGATATACAGGATGGTCTTGCCCTTGGCTTTCAAACTTATTGGATCAAAATCTTTATCAGCAGAGATAATTACTTCATGAAGTGGCTTACCGGAGTCCGTCATTCCAAATACGTTCATCTGTATTTCGTCAAAATCTTTAGCTAGTCTCTGATAGTAAGCGATACCTTCTTGATATGAAGCACTATAATTATTATTTGATTCGAATTGCGTTTGATATTTATTTTCCAATTTCTTTATTTTTTTATTGGTGCTACATGAGCTGAATCCAAATAGGAATATTGCTGTGACAGCTATTAATATTTGTTTGGAGTAAAAATTTGTCGACATGGTATATTAATTACGATATTAGATCATCTAAATATGATCAGGCTGCCAAGTTAAGGAAGTCAGTCAACTAAATAATACAATTATGAAAAAACCATTAGGATCCATAGTATGGACAGACCTTACAGTAGATAACGCTGAAGAGATAAGAGATTTTTACAGCAAAGTGGTGGGGTGGAAACATCAAGGGCTGAGCATGGGTGATTATGAAGACTATGTGATGAAACCTAATGAGGATGATGGAGGAGCTACAGGTATCTGTCATGCGCGTGGAGCCAATGCTAATATACCAGCTCAATGGATGATATATGTCTCTGTTGCAGATGTAGAAGCATCAGTAAAAGCTTGTGTCGATAATGGAGGTAAGATATTAGATGGGCCTCGCAAGATGGGAAAGAATGATTTTGCTGTGATACAAGATCCTGCAGGTGCAGTGATGGGGATTATTACAGATCTTTAAGGAATAGGATAAATATATATTCACCTATAGGCGG
>CALKJD010000088.1 GCA_937995755.1 uncultured Saprospiraceae bacterium
ATGGCCAAATAAAACTTAATCTGGACGCGACTAAAGTCGAGGAAACGGAAAGGTATCTTCCAAAAACATTATCTGCTGTTGCGGCTATTTAGAGTTAAAGGATTCTAATGCAGCGCGGATAGATCCTTTAAGCAACAGTAAATTTTTCGCGTCATCATATGCAAGACCAGTACGCTCTGCGACTAGCTTGGTACCACGATCCACTAGCTTGTTATTACTCAATTGCATATCTACCATACGATTACCTACTACCCTTCCTAGCTTGACCATCACTGCGGTGGTAAGCATATTGAGCACTAGTTTTTGCGCTGTCCCAGATTTCATACGCGTACTACCCGTGACAAATTCTGGTCCTACTGGCACAGCGACAGGAAAGCTAGAAAGGGCTTCTATTGGACTATCTTCATTACAAACAATGCAACCTGTCGGAATACCTTCTTCGTTACATTTTTTTAAACCACCAATTACATATGGCGTAGTACCTGACGCAGCTATACCTACTACTATATCCTGCTTATTCAATCCATATTCTGCTAAATCATTCCAGGCTTGCAATGGATCGTCTTCTGCAAATTCTACCGCTTTGCGGATCGCTCCGTCTCCACCTGAAATTATACCTACTACCCAATCGTGAGGCACTCCAAATGTAGGAGGACATTCTGAAGCATCCACTACACCTAATCGCCCACTAGTACCCGCACCGATATAGAACAATCGTCCACCATCTTTCATCTGATGATAAACGGCATCTACAAGCTTTTCTATTTGTGGCAATTTGGCTTGAACGGCAAGTGCTACTTTTTGATCTTCTTGATTGATAGATACTAGGAGTTCAGATGTAGTCATCTGCTCTAGGTTATTGTAGAGTGATTCTGATTCTGTGATACGGTTCATTATTATTCTTTTCTTCAAATTATTTACTACTTCCATTTTCTGGAGATGATATCAACCATAGCCCTACGAATGTAATCAAGCCGTTTAGAGCTATGATAGTATGACCAAATGTAAATCCTCCTAACCAAGCTATAGAATTGGTATCAATAAGATAAGAGATAATTGGTGCAATGATACATATCGGAATTACTAATTTATCCTTGATCGACCGTTTGGTTAATATTCCGAAAGAGAACAAACCTAAGATCGGTCCATACGTGTACCCTGCAAAAGTAAAGAGCTGATTAATAATAGAGGTTTCCTCCAATCGCTTGGCTAACAATATAGTAGCTAATAAAACTATAGAAAAACCAATGTGTACGATTAGCCTAGTTTTCTTTTTCTCTGATTCTGATCTCCCTTTTTTACCAAAATCCAGGAAATCTAAACAGAAGGTAGTCGTCAATGCCGTCAATGCTGAATCCGCAGAAGAATAAGCTGCGGCTATCAATCCTAGAATAAATACAATACCAATAATCGATGGCAAATGATGCAATGCTATTGTTGGGTACAATTGATCTCTGGTTCCTGCAAACTCAACTCCTTCTTTAGCAGCATATATATATAGCAAGGCTCCCAATGATAAGAATAAAATATTAGCAAAAATGAGTACGAAACTAAAAGTAAAAATGTTCTTTTGGGACTCACCTAATGTTTTACAAGTTAGATTCTTTTGCATCATATCTTGATCAAGACCAGTCATCACAATAGCTATCAGCGCTCCAGATATTATTTGCTTGTAAAAATTATTGGGATCGGCCCATCCTGTATCGAAGTAAAACATCTTGGAATACTGACTCTCTTGAATCATATCGACCATACCAGAGAAATCAGTATTGAGTCCTTGCATGATATAATAAATAGTCATAATCACAGCAGCTAACATACACACTGTCTGCAAGGTATCAGTGACTACAATAGTCTTAATACCACCACTAAATGTATATACCCAAATCAATACTATAGTAATCAATACTGTCCAAAAGAAGGAAATGCCTAAAGGGTCCATCAGAAACTTCTGGAGCACTATCGCAACCAAGAACAATCGGAATGCTGCCCCCACCACTCTTGACAATATGAAAAATGCTGATCCTGTCTTATGAGACCGAGGTCCAAATCGTTCTCCTAGGTAACTGTAAATTGTAGATACACCCAACCTATAGTAAATAGGCAAAAGTACGGTAGCGATGACAAAATACCCTAAGAGAAATCCAAACACCATCTGCATCCAACTAAATCCGACATTCTTATTATACATGAGCACTCCGGCATCATTAAGATAAGTATGCGGCGCTCCTACTGCACCAGGTATAGAAATAAATGTTACTCCTGACAAACTAGCACCAATCATCCCAATGGCCACTAACAACCACGGTGAACTACGATTGGCCGTAAAGAAGGTCTCTGTATCTGCCTTGCGTGATGTAAACCAAGACACGACCATCAAAAGTGCGAAATACAACACAATGATAGTTATGATAATAGCAGGACTTATATTTCCCATAGAAATTAGACGAATTAGTTACAGATGTGAATATAGTGGAATTCTTTAGTCTTCAATGGGACGTAATTTATAGTCATGCGATCATAGAATTAGATTTTGAGTAATTGGACTATACTACAACAGCATTAATATGGCAAATGAATTATCTTTGTGCTCCACAGAAGTTTTGTTAGATGAATATAATCAAAAGTGCCTGGAATTATTATTGTCCTAAATGTCGCAAAGGCAAGATCTTTACAGAGCCACTAGTATTTTCAGATCCATTAGCGATGCCAGAAGAATGTTCTGTATGTGGTCAAAAGACAAACCCTGAGCCAGGATTCTATTACGGTTCGATGTTCCTTTCTTATATCATGTCTGGATTTCTTCTATTAGGTAGCGCTTTGCTATTAGTATTCTTTTTTGACTGGTCGGCTAATCAGGCAATGGTATTTGTATTGTTTTTGGCTGCTTTGATCTACCTTAAGATACTGAGGCTCTCACGGTCCATATGGATACATGCTGTAGTAAAATACGATCCAGAGTCTACTAAGAAGTAGATATTACCTAGGATTAGTACAGTTAACTTATCTTTAGGCTTTTGTCTATAGACAAGACACGCAGCATATCGTTACAGAATAAGTGAATATAACTATACCATACCAAAGTATTTATAATATAGTGATCATAGCGATCATGCTATCGCTCTATAGCTGTGCGAGTACTGGAAATCCTAGTGGTGGACCAAAAGACAAAACACCACCTAAGATTCTTGATGAAAACTCAACATCGAACTTTCAGACGAACTTTACTAAACAGCAGATTGAGCTTAATTTCGATGAATTTATCAATCTCAAAAACCCACAGCAACAGGTAGTAATCTCTCCACCATTAATCTATCCGCTACAGTTTGACCATAGAGGCAAGCGAATCCGCATCAAATTTCATGAAAAAGAAGTTCTTAAGAAAGATGTAACTTATAGCATCAGCTTTGGAGAATCTATAGAAGATTATAGGGAGAGTAATAAACTTCAAAATTATAAATTCGTATTTGGTACTGGAGATATTCTAGATTCTCTTAGTTTCTCAGGGAGCGTATTAAATGCATATTCACGTGAGCCTGTACAAGATATCTTAGTCATGCTCTATGACACATTATATAGAGATAGTATTCCATACCAAGATAGACCGTACTATTTTGCCAAGACAGATGAGGATGGCAACTTTACCATAGAGAATATGAAAAGTGATACATTCCGAATATTTGCGCTAGGTGACGCTAATCTTAATTACATATACGACCAAGATTCAGAGTTAATAGGATTTACTGATAGCCTTTACATAATACATGACAGTATCAGAAGCACGATAAATATGGAAGTATTTGCTGGAAGTACGAAGCCTTCTATATACGACATCAACAAAAGTGAATATGGTGTAGTCCGGCTCGAGTTCGACCAATCACCACTAGATGTAAGCTATACTCTATCCGACACGCTGATGGATGTCTATCCACAAGTAAAAAGCGATAGTTTGTTACTATGGTACAATATGCCCACTGATACCATGTTTACATTCTACATCCAAGACGATACTATCAACATCAATACTAATACACTTAAGAAGACTAAAGCTGGACCATTAACTAATCTTGATGCCAATGCAAGTCTATCCTCAGGCATCATGAGTAATGATAGTTTGAAAGTGACATTTAATCATCCACTATCTACTATTGATACTAGTCTAATAAAACTGTATTATACTAATGACACGCTAGAAAAAGCCCTGGTGAATTGGAATGCCAATGTATTGGCTAATGATCCCTTTGGCATGTCAATCTCCTATAGGTGGAGAGAGAAAGACAGTATTACGGTAAGCATTGATTCTGCTGCCCTATTAGATATTTATGAAAACACTATTGATAGCTTTGGAGTAACATTTAAAATAGAAGAAGCGGAAAAACGAGGAATCATTCAGTTTGAACTCCTTGAAATAAAGGATAATCTAGACTACGTAGTGGAAATCAGAAAAGGTGATACGGTGGTCAAAAAACTTGTCTTGACTTCTGACAACAACACTGCGATCCTTCCTGGACTCAAAGCTGGAAAATATCAAGCGGTCATCATAGAGGATGCTAATAAAAATCGTCGCTGGGATGCTGGTAATTATCTAGAACATCGCCAGTCCGAAATCATACGTACCGTAGACATAGAGGAGCTAAGAGAGAACTGGGAAGTAGAATCTAGCGTTAATTGGAAAAAGGTCCTCAATCAAAAAACGAAGACTAAACCAAAGAAAAGATAATGCAACTAAGAGCAGAAAATTTAGTCAAAATATATGGGCAACGTAAAGTAGTAAAGTCCGTGTCCATTAATGTCAATCAAGGTGAGATTGTAGGATTACTTGGGCCTAATGGTGCAGGAAAGACCACGACCTTTTACATGACTGTAGGATTTGTACAACCGAATGAAGGACATGTATATCTTGACGATGAAGAGATCACTTCCTTACCTATGTATAAGCGTGCCCAAAAAGGTGTAGGGTACTTACCTCAAGAGCCATCAGTATTTCGCAAACTATCTGTAGAAGATAATATCAAAGCGATATTGGAGATGACTGATCTTAGTCGAAACGATCAGCGAGATAAGTTAGAAAGTCTTATAGATGAATTTCGATTACATAAGGTGCGTAAAAACATAGGTGATTCATTATCTGGTGGAGAACGAAGACGAACAGAGATTGCCAGAGCGTTGGCATCTAGTCCTAAGTTTATACTATTAGACGAGCCTTTTGCAGGGATAGATCCAATTGCGGTAGAAGACATACAAGGCATCGTAGAAAAGCTCAAGGATAAGAATATCGGAATACTCATTACAGACCACAATGTACAAGAGACCTTATCGATTACTGAACGTGCATATCTTATGTTTGAAGGTAACATACTAAAAGCAGGTACAGCAGAAGAACTTGCGGCTGATGAGATGGTACGGAAAGTATATCTTGGTCAAAACTTTGAGCTTAGAAAGAAGATAGTGAATAATGGATAGAAGATTGACATTATGTATAATGACTGTACTTACTCTCAGTATTACGAGCTGCGGCGAAGACAAACGTACAAGTCTCAATGTAGAAGAAAGAAAGGAAGTCAATCAGAGATATAAAGAAGTATTGGACTCTATAAATAAAACTCTAATTACGGAATGCGAAGAAAATAGAGCACAAAATTTCAATCTCATTGTAGACTCCCTAAAAGCTGCGAGGCTCGAAGAAATACTACTCATCACTAAAGTAAAAGGAAATGAAAAGTAGTATTATAATCATAGTGCCATTCTTTTTATTGGGGATGCTCTCTTGCCAAAAAAGTAAGCCACAAAAAGCAACTGATCTAATAGAGAAGGCGCTAAATCAAAAGATTGAAACCTTCAAAGAAAACAAGCGAAATGAGTGTTATGAAAACATCTATGCAGATGCTGAAATACTTGTTGACTCTATCATAGCGCAACAGCTCAACCTAGATACTATTGACTTTCCTAGTAGGCCAATCAAGCCTAATAGTCCAAGTGTAAAAGATATTCCTGAGGAATTTAAACTAGCACCTATCAAATAGGTAGCGGAATGTAAAACAATATATCCAACCCAAGCGAAAGGCAACTTTTAATTCTCTCTTTGGAAATAGATGATATACTACTTCAAATTAATCTTCTCTCTTTAAAAACTTGCTGAATACTCAAATACGAACAATCATTCGTATTTTTGTACAAAGCAATAATAACAGCTTATGAGTACTATGCATAATATAAGGGTAAGAGAGGTAATCAAAGAGACAGAGGACTGTGTGTCTGTGAGCTTTGACATTCCTAATGATCTACAATCATCATTCGATTACTTACCAGGACAATACTTAACATTAGAGACTGAGATCAATGGTGAAAAAGTAAGAAGATCTTATTCTTTATGTAGCGCTCCACATGAACACGAGTGGAAAGTAGCGATAAAGAAAGTACCCCAAGGGAAGTTTTCAACCTATGCCAATGAGGTACTTAAAGCTGGAGACGAGCTAAAAGTAATGGCTCCCATGGGAAACTTCAAATTGCAGTGTCATGCTGAAAATGAAAACCATTATGTATCGTTTGCTGCGGGTAGTGGTATCACTCCAATGCTATCTATGATCAAAGAAGTAATGGAATCAGAACCCAAAAGTGAATTCACTTTATTCTATGGCAACAAGAATACAGATTCTGTCATATTTCGTGAAGAAATAGAAGGTATCAAAAACAGGTACCTCAATCGCCTTTCTGTGCATTATGTATTGAGTAAAGAGAGGCTAATGAGCGAGATATTCTATGGTAGAATAGATGAAGAGAAGTGTAGGACTTATGCAAAAGCTTTCTTCAATCCTACTGAAGTACATTCCTACTTTCTTTGCGGACCTTCGCAAATGATATTTACTGTACGCGATACGCTTAAGGACCTTGGTGTAGATGAGCACAATATCAATTTCGAATTATTCTCTACGGATGACATGCCGACTGGAGAAAAAACAGTGGCTGAAATCGCAGAAGTTGACAGAGGCAAAATGAGTGCTGTAAAAGTGACTGTTGACGGTATTTCATTTGACTTCGACCTTGCTTATGATGGAGGAAATGTACTAGACGCCGCATTAGGCTATGGTGCAGATCTACCTTTTGCATGTAAAGGTGGAGTATGTTGTACATGCAAAGCCAAACTAACTAAAGGTGAAGTAGTAATGGATGTCAACTATACATTAGAACCAGACGAAATAGAAGCAGGATATATCCTTACTTGTCAAGCTCACCCTAGGACTGAATCTATAGAAGTTGACTTCGATGTCTAGTACAATAAAGATCAGTAAACGTAAGAGAGAGATACTCAATGCTGCGGCAGTTCTGTTCAGATATAAAGGATACGCTGCGACATCTATGCGTGATCTCGCAGAGAAAGTAGGCTTAGAGGTATCGAGTCTATACAGTCATATCAAGTCTAAAGAAGAGATCCTCACGACGCTCTGTTTTCATTGTGCTAATCTCTACTCAGATGGACTAAAACAGATCTGTGACATGGATACAGATGCGATGCAAAAGATAGATGCCATTATGGATCTTCATATCAATATTGCTATTGACCATCCTAGTTCGATCACCGTGTTTAATGATGAGTGGAAGCATCTATCAGCTGATGACTTATCTCGCTTTCTCAAGATGCGAAAGAGTTATGAAAAAGGTGTAAAATCAATTTTACAAGATGGCATCACCGCTGAAATTTTGAAGGATTACCCATTAGATATTTTGATGAATACTATACTTAGTGCGATGAGATGGATTCATTATAGCAATAGCGGCTATAGTGCTATTGAACGATCAACAGTACAGAGTACCGTTAAAAATATAGTTAGGAGTGGAATATCATCTAGTCTTACTTAGTAGTTTAAAAAAGCAGTTACCCTTCAGCTTTTAATGTCTTTACATCAGCTATCAACTGATTGATTGATGTAAGGTTCAGCCCATTATAGATTCCTCTAATGTGCCTATTCTTATCGATAAGTACGAAGTTTTCAGTATGTAAAAATTCGTCTATTTCTTTTTCTAAACCTAGATCCTCTTCTACAAAGTAATCTTTACGACCTAGCCGATATATCTCTTCCTGAGTACCCGTAACCAAATGCCACTTATCAGATATTACACCTTTCTCTTCAGCATATGCCTTGAGTACAGGCACGCTGTCTCTACGTGGCGTTACCGAATGGGAAAGTAACAATACGTCATCATCCTCCAAAAATTCGTCTTGAAGTATCGCCATATTCTTAGTCATCTTAGGACAGATTCCTGGACAAATTGTGAAAAAGAAATCTGTAATATAGATCTTGTCTTCAAACGATTTTTCAGTCACTTCATTACCCTCTTGGTTGGTAAGTGAAAAAGAAGATACTTGATGAAGATCTGCAATGGAACTATCACCAATAGACAACCAATGTGGTGTAAATGTAGCTTCGATATAGTACGGCAATACCTCTACTTTACTTTCTGTTTTTTTATTATCTGTACATGACATAAAAATTACGCAGATAGCAGCTAATAATAATTTAATTGCTCTCATATTGAATTTCTTCATTGTCCAATGAAAAGCAAAGGCTGGCTCGTTTGAGTCCAAATATTCTTCCATTCTTTGCTTCATAGTTATTGTATATTTTGCCGTTTTGGCGCCAGGATTGTTGCATCCCTTCCACCTTTCCATTATTATATCTAAGATGTTTGAACCGCGCTCCACTTTGGTACCATTGCTCTTGTAGTCCATGAGCTACTCCATTAACGAACTGAGATTTTGACCTCACATTTCCATTGCGCCACCAACTTTTAGACTCTCCTACTTTCTGGCCATTGGAGTACTTACATTCGTAACTAATCGTTGCATCTTCAAACCATTTTCTATGAAAGCCATCCTTCTTCCCTTCTACATATTCAATAGACTCTGCCATTACATCCTGTGTATAGTAAGAAACACTCTTACCAGTGAATGGTATAGATTTATAGAGAGCTATACCCCTCTCTCTATCTAGGGATATAGCTCTGCTATCTATCGTGAGATCATCACTTGCAACTTGATGACCACAGCCATAAGCTATCACCAGCAATAGTATGACATGTATGTATTTAGTTAATACCATTAGGTGTACCCTGATAATCTCCTGGGAATAAAATATAGTATTCTCCTAAGTACGCTTCGTTAGATATATGGTAATGATACTCAGACTCTGTAGTATGCTGTGTAATAGATGAGTGTCCTCCTGATGCATCTAGATCAGTTGGGTATGTACCTGTGCTTTTACACTTACGTCCATAGAGAAAAAATCCATCAGAAATAACGCCTATCAATGCATCGTCATCATCAGACCATGTCTTAGGTTCTAAGTGGTAATGAAAACTCTGCGGACCTGTGTGTGCTCCATTAAGGTCTAAAGAACCTACAGCATTCTCTAAAGGTACATTGGGTCCTTCTTCATCATTATAAATCACAGATCCACTAATAGCAAAACCGATAGCTCCTAAACCTGTAGCTGACGTAGATGACGCTTTCTCTGGATTAGCTGGTACTCTAAGTGTATAGCTTCCGTTGAAATCATCAATGTTACCTGGCGCCATTTGCTCGAAAGAAGTCACCTCTGGTTCTGAAAACAATGGATGATTAGTCGCAGCGGCTTCTGTTACTATAGTTTCTCCCATAGGGCCCTCCAAAGATCTTGCAGTAGTGTTAGACCAATAAGGAGAGATGTGATTTGGAAGGCCATTCGTTTCTAAAACTACTTCGTCGCCATCTAACATGATGTCAAAGTTGTCTTCATCAAATTCTGCAAAGGCAGCATGTAAAGCAGTACCGCCATCTTCACCATCATCAGTAGTATCTTCTGTATCGTCACATGACATTATAAAGAGTGATGCCATGAACATAGACAGAAATAAGAAACTTAAATTTTTCATTGGTTATATTTTTTCAATTCAACTGTAATACATAAATGCGTCGAGCATCTATTCTCATGGTTAGTCGACATTCCAATTAAGAACCTTCGACCTTTACAATTATTTTTCGCCTTCGTCAAACAACCTTTACGAACATTTGTTCGCTTTTCACTTGATTAGTAGATCTGTTTAGTTTAAATTTGTATGAACTGGTGGCTATTCTGCCGCATATCACTGATGAACAAATAGAATATGGAACTTTCATTAGAGCAAAAATTTCAGGAAAAGATAGATAGAGATGAGCGCATCGAACCAAGAGATTGGATGCCTGATAGCTATCGTAAAACCTTAGTCCGTCAAATCTCTCAGCATGCACACTCAGAGTTAGTAGGTATGCTACCAGAAGGCAACTGGATATCTAGAGCTCCCAGCCTTAGGAGGAAACTAGGTCTAATGGCTAAAGTGCAAGATGAAGCTGGACATGGATTATACCTATATTCTGCAGCGGAAACACTGGGTGTGGAGCGAGATACAATGTTCGATCAGTTACACTCAGGCAAAGCGAAGTACTCTAGTATATTCAACTACCCTACTCTAACTTGGGCTGATATAGGTGCCATAGGATGGTTAGTAGATGGTGCGGCTATTATGAATCAAGTTCCACTTTGCAGGTGTTCGTACGGTCCATATGCGAGAGCGATGGTAAGAGTATGTAAAGAAGAATCATTCCACCAGAGACAAGGATTTGAAATCATGCTCACATTATGTCAAGGTACACCTGAGCAAAAAGCAATGGCTCAAGACGCTCTCAATAGATGGTGGTGGCCTTCGCTAATGATGTTTGGACCAAACGATGCAGAATCACCAAACACTAAGCAGTCAATGGCATGGAATATTAAGAGATTTTCTAATGATGAACTTCGTCAGAGGTTTGTAGATATGACTGTACCACAAGCAGAACTTCTAGGAATTAAGATTCCTGATCCAGACCTTAAGCTCAATGAAGAGACTGGAAATTACCATTTTGGTGCTATTAACTGGGACGAATTTTGGCAAGTAGTAAAAGGTCATGGCCCATGTAACAAGGACAGACTGGCGGCTAGAGTGAAGGCTCATGAAGAAGGTGCTTGGGTAAGAGAGGCCGCAATGGCCTACGCAGAAAAGCAAGAAAATAGATTGAATAAAGCAAAAACGGCGTAATAGATATGAATAAAAATCTCCCACTATATGAGATCTTCATAAGATCAAAAAATGGACTCCACCATAAGCATGTAGGCAGTCTACACGCTTCGGATCCACAGATGGCTATTATGAATGCCAGAGATGTATACACACGAAGACAAGAAGGTATTAGTATCTGGGTAATAGAGTCAAAAGATATCACGGCGAGTAATCCTGAGGATAGTGACGCATTCTATGCGCCTGCAGAAGATAAGGTGTACCGACACCCCACGTTTTATGATCTTCCTGACGAAGTAAAGCATATGTAAGCCATGAAAAATAACGACTTATTTAAATATACGTTACAACTTGCAGACGATGTAATGATCTTAGGACATCGATTGTCTGAATGGACCGGTCATGGGCCAGTACTGGAGCAAGATATAGCATTATCCAATATAGCTTTAGATCTTATCGGAGAAGCACGTAACCTATACCAATACGCTGCAAAGCAAGAGGGCAATGGTAAGACCGAAGATGATTACCCTTATAAAAGAGACGTACTTCAGTGGACTAATGCCTTGATAGTCGAGCAAAAAAACGGAGACTTCGCACAAACTATTGTACGCCAGTTTCTCTTTGATTGCTACCATTACTATCACCTAGAGGCATTAAGCAAATCTACAGATGAGCAGATGGCTTTTATTGGTGCTAAATCGGTCAAAGAAGCCAGGTATCACTTACAGTATAGTGCAGAATGGATGGTAAGATTAGGAGACGGAACAGAGGAAAGCCACGCTCGAATGCAGCAGGCTATAGAAGATAAAATGCATTATTTCGAAGAACTGTTTATTCCTACTGCTGCAGAATCTCGATTGGTAGAATCTGGAGTTGCCGTAGATCTTGCGCCTATTAGAGTAAAAGCATATGCCAAACTCAATGAGGTAATAAAAGAATCAACTTTGAAATTACCGGAAGATATATATACACAACAAGGCGGAAGAAATGGCGTACACACGGAACACTTTGGTTATATATTAGCTGAACTCCAATACATGCAAAAGTCCTATCCTAACATGCAATGGTAATAGATCGAAATCATATCCTAGAAATACTTAAAGGGGTCAGCGATCCTGAAATACCTGTGCTCACAATAGAAGACCTTGGTATCCTTAGAGATGCTACTGTAGATGATGATGGTAAAGTGATTGTACATATCACTCCAACTTACACTGGATGTCCTGCCATGGACATGATCCGTGTCAATGTACGAGCGGCACTCCAAGAACATGGTATCGACAATGTAGAAGTCATTCAATCTCTCAGTCCTATCTGGACCACAGATTGGATTAGTGAGGAAGGTAAAAGAAAGCTAGAAGAATATGGCATAGCGCCTCCTGTGGAACAAACTACAGACAAGTCTTTTATCAATGGTGACAAGAAAGTAGTTCCTTGTCCACAATGCAAATCTACTAATACCGAGATGGTGAGTTTATTTGGATCTACAGCCTGTAAAGCTTTTTACAAGTGCTTAGACTGCAAAGAGCCTTTTGACTATTTTAAGTGCCATTAATTTGACTACTGAATTGAATTGTGCCTTTTCTGTATATAGGCTTTCAATGTACTGCCATTGCCGGAAAATCGGAGCACGCGAAATGACTACATCATCACTCTTTATCTCCGACTACGCGCGTTTTTCTGCGAAAAACCGCTGCTGAAAAAATAGCTACCTCTCTTAGTGGGCCATCACAGTTACAAGATCTACGGAATGAAGATGTTGTAGTCAGTTAGTTTTTCGGATCGCTTTACTTATCAACTATAAAGATAGTATCCTTCGAGAAGTAGCCAATAAACCGTATTTCGTGTTTATTTCATACCGAATATATCTAAATAATTGCGCAAATCTCAAAATTCTTGAAAATATTTAACTCTGAGTCAAGTATTTGTCCATAATTAACGTGAACACTTGCCAAGAATAAGCATTTATACTTAATCAATACCCATACAATGGAATACTCTGAGACGGAATGTTTGATTAATATCATTCGATTAGCCTAATCCTAGTTAAGATTGTACTTTAGAGCCAAATCGTATCATTACATATGCCCACATTGACTACTTATAGCAATACAGAGAGAGTACTAGATCAAATGCGCAAGCATGCCACGGAAATCATCACCAACTTTCCAGAAGCGATAGTATATCACGATATAGATTATGCACAGCGTCTCATCAAAAATGTAGAACGAATCAGTGAGAGCGAAGGCATAAGTCAAGATGACACAAAAGTAGCACTGACAATTGCTTGGGCTTTTGCTACAGGATTTGATCATTTAAAATCAAATTTTGACAAAGGTACTTTTGAAAATAATCTTACCGAAAATGCTCAGCGAAATGCCACAGTGGTTTTTAAAGAATTAGGCATTGAGAACAGTGCAGAAGCTGAAACAATATTAATTGCTCTTGAGCGTATCAATATGCCCAAAGTACCTGAGACTACTATCGAAAAAATTGTTTCGGATAGTATCACTGCAGATCTAGTATGTAGAGGTGATGATACAATATTAAAAAAAATATATCAAGAAATATTACTACACGATGTCAACCTCTCAAAGAGCAACTGGTATGATGTGATCATCAATATGAGTACTCAGTCAAAACTATATACAAACTATGGAAAGACGGAGGTATTACCAAAACTAGAAATGGTAATCGAATCGGTAAAACAGGAACAAAGGAGTATACAAGACGCGACCAAAAAGATAATAACTAAGGAACTTGAAATTAGCGACAAGGAACTCAAAAGACTAAAGAAGCGTGTAAAAAACATGAAAGGCCGCGATGACCGTGCCATACAAACACTCATGCGTACTACGTCCAAAAATCATTATACCCTTAATGAAATGGTCGACCGTAAAGCTAACATTATGATTACCGTAAATTCTATTATTCTCTCATTAGTTATAAGTGGAATTATAGGTAAGGCTGAATTGCAACATCCTATTCATTATCTTCCTGTTGCCTTGTTAGCACTTACTAGTATTAGTTCTATTGTCTTTGCTATATTATCCATATTACCTAATCGTACTCAAGGGAAATTTACTGAAGAGGAAATTCGTGGTAAACAAGGTAATCTATTATACTTTGGCAACTTCCATGAAATGAAACAGCGAGACTACGAATGGGGAATGCTACAGATGATGAATGACAGCGAATATTTGTACAGTTCTATGGTGAGAGACATATATTATCTGGGTAAGATTCTGCATTCTAAATATAGTTTAATCCGTTGGTCACTAAGAATATTTCTCGGTGGATTTGTAGTGTCTTTGATCACCTTTGCCATTATTAGAAGTTTCGTTCACTTACATTGACAAAGCAAGTGTAAGTTCAAAAATCATACTACTTCCAATCCACTTCCTCGAGTTGGAAAAAATTTTCTATGCTCGTTTCAAATATACTAGCGAGTTTCAATGACAATGCCGTAGAAGGCACATATTTACCTTTTTCCATGGCATTGATTGTCTGCCTACTTACTTGCGCAAGGTCTGCTAATTGAGCTTGAGTTAAGTTCTTTTTGGCCCTCTCTACCTTTATGCTATTCTTCATTTGCCGTGGCTATATTTAGATTACGCAAGTCCCAATTAAACTTGAGAATAAATATTACTAATGTGGTAAATAAATTAAACGTCATCACCCACATAAAGGATATTCCATATAGAAAAACCAAGCCTAGAAGAACTATAATATGGTTTATAATTAGGGCCCAAACTAAAGCACCTAATCTTATAGCTGATATGAATTCGTCTTCATATTTTTCCTTTGAAAATGCTGTTAGAACACCGCCTACAATAATTAATATTCCAGTTATTTCTAATAAGACATTATCCT